>JAGXBI010000214.1 GCA_018971155.1 Burkholderiales bacterium | reverse complement strand
CGCGGCCACCCATGTGATGGTCGAGGCGATGCGTCACGCCTATGTCGATCGCAACACCTTGCTGGGCGATCCCGATTATGTGAAGGCGCCGATCGCGCGCCTGATTTCCAAGGACTATGCGGCGCGGATTCGCGCGTCCATCAAGCCTGACCAGGCCACGCCGTCGAGCGAGGTCAAGCAGGGCGTGGCGCCGCACGAAGGCACCAATACCACGCACTTCTCGATCGTCGACGACAAGGGCAATGCGGTGTCCACCACGTACACCATCAACAATTATTTCGGCGCGAACGTGATGGCCGGCAATACGGGCTTTTTCCTCAACGACGAAATGGACGACTTCACCTCGAAGGTCGGCGTGCCGAACCTTTATGGCCTGATCCAGGGCGAGAACAACGCAATCGCGCCGGGCAAGCGGCCGCTGAGCTCGATGACGCCGAGCATCGCCACCAAGGACGGCAAGCTGTTCATGGTATTCGGCAGCCCGGGCGGGTCGCGCATCATCACGATCGCGCTGGAAGTTTTCTCGGACGTGGTCGACTACGGCATGAATGTGCAGGAGGCGGTCGATGCGCCGCGCTTCCATCACCAATGGCAGCCCGACGTGATTCAGTATGAGCCTTACGCGTTCTCGCAGGACACCATCGACAAGCTCAAGGCCATGGGGTATCACTTCAAGGCGTACGGGCCGTGGGGCGCGGCCGAAGCGATCGTGGTCGATCCGGCCACCGGCATGCTGACCGGCGGCACCGACCAGCGCCACCCGGCGGGCGCGGCGATGGGCTACTGAGCCCGAGTCCGACCGATCGCGGCAACAGGCGCCCAAGCATTCATGCTTGGGCGTTTTTCACGAATGCCGCAAAGCTTGGCGACGATGCCTGCCCGGCGGGTCGGGCGCAAAGGTATACACAGCCGCGCCAAAAGCCTCTACAGTGGGCGCCGTTGTGCGCGTGCGCCGCGGGAGTACCCGGCTTCCTCCCGGTCGCTCGCTGCCGCAGCCCCTTTTCTGGAATTCCCGATGTTGATCATCACTCCATTCGTTGCCCCGATTTCCCGCCAGCATGGCTGGCACCCGCTGACCTGGCGCATGCGAGGTGCATCATGACCACGACCGACACCGCGACGATCGCCTGGACCGAGGACGGTCAGGCGCGTTCGGCCCGCTGGCGCGCCGAGGGCGGCATGCCGCCGCCCAAGCGGGTGGTGGTCGCCGACGACCGCATGACAGCGGACGCCGCTTTCCGGCTGGCCAGCGAAGGCACGGCGCTGTTGTGGCGCGGCGACTTCCAGAACGCACGCCAACTCTTGCAGGCGTTGGCGCGTCGGGTCGATCACAAGCCTCGCAAGGCGGCCAAAGTGCCGTCGTCGCTGACCGAAGCGTTTCACTGGCAGCGTCATGCGCAGTCGCAGCGCGCCCGTACCCTGGGCATGCTGTTGATCCCGTTCGAGAGCGGCCACCGCATTCCATTGCGCCGCGCGCCCGACGTCGTGCTGGCGTGCGAGGAGGCCTACGGGGCGGCACCGGAACCATATGTTGCATCGCTGCGCGAGTTGCAGGGCATCATCGGCGCGCACGAGTGGCGCAAGAAGGGGGTCGAGGTTCCGGCCCTGGATGGGCGCATTCATCCGCACTATGGGGTGTTTTCCCCGATCCGCGGCGAGTACGTCGAACTGGTGGCCACGGCGCCCTTGCCGGCGCGCACGCTGGCGTTCGACATCGGCACCGGCACGGGAGTGCTGGCCGCCGTGCTGGCGCGCCGTGGCGTGGCCAGCGTGATCGCGACCGACCAGCAGCCGCGGGCGCTTGCCTGCGCGCGCGAGAACATCGAGCGGCTGGGCTTGACTCAACAGGTCTCGGTGCTCGAGGCCGATCTGTTTCCGCCCGGCCGGGCACCGCTGATCGTCTGCAATCCGCCCTGGCTCCCGGCCCGGCCCAGTTCGCCGCTGGAGTCCGCCGTGTACGACCCCGACAGCCGCATGCTGCGCGGCTTCCTGGCGGGCCTGGCGGCGCACCTGAGCCCGGGAGGCGAAGGCTGGCTGATTCTCTCGGATCTGGCCGAGCATCTTGGCCTGCGCACGCGCGATGAATTACTGGCGGCCATTGCGGCGGCCGGCCTGAAGGTGCTCGGCAGGATCGACACCCGGCCGCACCACCCGCGTGCCGCCGACGCGAGCGACCCGCTGCACGCCGCACGGGCCGCGGAGATAACCTCGCTGTGGCGCCTGGCGGCGCAATAACAGGTCAACGCGCAGCCAAATAGGCCAGGACTCCCTCACCGGCGACCACCCCGCTGGCGAAGCAGGCGCTCAGCAGGTAACCGCCGGTCGGCGCTTCCCAGTCGAGCATTTCGCCGGCGCAAAACACGCCCGGCATGTGCTTGATCATCAGGTGCGCATCGAGCGCCTCGAGCGCGACGCCGCCCGCGCTGCTGATGGCCTCGGCGATCGGGCGCGGGCGCAGCAAGCGGATCGGCAATGCCTTGATGCCTCGCGCCAGGCGAGCCGGGTCGGCGAATGCATCCCTGGATAGACACTCGCGCAGCAGCCCGGCCTTGACGCCGGCGATGCCGAGCCGGCTTTGCAGATGGCTGGACCACGAACGCGCACCGCGCGGATGCGAGACTTCGCGCATGACGCGCTCCTGCGGGACATCCGGGAGCAAATCCATCAGGACCTCGGCCGAGCCATTGGCGGCAATAAGGTCGCGGATCGGGGCCGAGAGCGCGTAGATCAGGCTGCCTTCGAGACCGGTGGCGCTCGCCACGCATTCGCCGCGCCGCGCAACGACGCCGCCGTCGAGCGCGGTAACGCTGAGTGCCACCGTCTTGAGCGGGGCGCCGGCGAAGCGGGCCTGGAAGTGGTCGCTCCAGTCGGCGTCGAAACCGCAGTTGGCCGGCCGCAGCGGTACCACGGGCACGCCGCGTTGTGCCAGGCGCGGCACCCACGCGCCGTCCGAGCCCAGGCGCGGCCAGCTGGCGCCGCCCAGGGCCAGCACCACGGCGTCGGCATGCCGCGTGCATTCGCCTTCGGGCACGGCAAAACGCAGCGCGATCGCGCCTTCGTTGCCGCCCGCGGCGCTCGCGGGGTTGTCGTCAGTGTCCCAGCCGATCCAGCGATGCCGCATGTGAAATTGCACTTGCGCGCCGCGCAGCCGGTGCAGCCACGCGCGCAGCAGCGGCGCGGCTTTCATGTCGGTCGGAAAAACGCGCCCGGAGGTGCCGACGAAGGTCGCTACGCCGAGCTCGTGTGCCCAGGCGCGCAGCGCCTGCGGGTCGAAGCGCGCGAGCCACGGCGCGAGGTCATCGCGCCGCGCGCCGTAGCGCGCCAGAAACGGCGCCATCGGCTCGCTATGGGTGAGGTTCAGGCCGCCGCGGCCGGCCATCAGAAACTTGCGCCCGACCGACGGCATCGCGTCGTACAGGTCGACGCGCGCGCCGCCCGCGGCAAGCGTTTCGGCAGCCATCAGGCCGGCCGGGCCGCCGCCGATCACGGCGACGCAACGGGGCGCGAGCGCGCTCGAGACTCGACTCATGGGGCGCTCCGTTTACCGCGCGGGCGAGCGCTTGCGCGTTTTGGCCGATGAAGCGCGCGCGACCAGTTCCGGGGCGGGCGGCGTCATGTGCCGGAGCTGGGTGTCGCCGCCCAAATGTTCGAACAGCAGCTGCACGCCGAGCGAGGCGACCACGTCCAGATGCAGATTGACCGCCGTGAGCGCCGGCGTACTGGTGCGCGCGCGCAGGCCGTCGTAACGGGTGACGAGCTTGATGTCGTCGGGCACCCGCAAGCCGTGTTCGGCGATCGCCTGGAGCGCGCCCACGGCGAACGCGTCGACGGTGACGTACAGCCCGTCGATGTCCGGGTATTGCCGCAGCAATTCCGCGCAACGATCGTGCCCGGCCTGCTCGCCGCCGGCTTCGTCGGCCATGGAGATGCGCGGGCTCATGCCATGGGCTTCGCAAAACGCGCGATACGCAAGATCGGCCTCGACATAGGAATTGCGTCGCTGCGCGCCGATCAGCAGCGCGATGCGCCGCGCGCCCTGCGCCCACAGATGGGAGAGCAGCAACTGCGTGGTGGCGGCCGATTGCAGGTCGACGTACGGCACCGGGTCGTCGGCAGGCTGGCGCCCGATCGAAACCACCGGCAGCCGTCGGCTTTGCAGGTGCGCCACGTTAAGGTCATCGTCGGTGGGTTCGATCACGATCGCCCCGTCGATGTCGAGTCGCTCCAGCGGCAGTTGATTGCCCTGCATTGGCGGCACCAGGATCAGTGCAAGGCCGCGCGTGAGTGCGGAGGCAGCGGCCACCGCCGCGATCTCCATCAGAAAGCCCAGGCGCGAGGCGCCGCCCGCTACCTCGAACGGCATCGACGAGAGCAACGCGATGGTTTGCGCCTCGCCGGTGCGCAGGCGCTGCGCGCGCATGTTGGGCCGATAGCCGAGCGCCTGCGCCGAAGCCTTGACCCGCTCGCGGGTTTGCGGATCGACGTAGCCGCGCTCATTGAGCGCATGCGAGACCGTCGTGGGCGAGACGCCGGCGTGGCGGGCAACGTCGAGAATGGTCGGGCGGCGGGGGGCGGAGGATGGCATCGATCGGCAAGGGTTGGACAAAGAGGGCGGCGAGCAGACCTCTGACAGAGGCCCGAGGCCAGCGGCTAGGGAAAATCCTGAGCTGCGCCGTCTCGGTTCGCCGCACACCGCGCAAAGCTTACCTTTGCGGGGCGCTGGAGGCAATTATGCCGACGCATGCGCGTCCGGGTTTCGATAGACCATCGCAAAAGTATCTTGACAGTGCTGTTTTGATGAACAAGTATACATACCAAATCGTTTTGGGATCGGCGATTATTTTTTTAATTTCATCCCAAATCGTTTTGGGGTTGCGCGACCAGGAGGGCAGCGCAACGCACCGAACCCGCTGAGGGCGGCCAGGCGCGGCAATACAGACCGGCGCCGGAGCGCCATGGAGACACAAGCATGACAAATGAAAAAACGACGGCCGATCCGGTCGATGAACGGCTGCCCTGGACCCGGCTGGCGCTGCTCGGATTGCAGCACGTGCTGGTGGTGGCGGCCTCGCCGATCACTTCGGTATTCCTGGTTGCCAAGGCGCTGGGCTTGCCCGAGACGCTGATCGTCAACCTGATCGGCGCGACTTTCCTGGTGTGTGGTCTCGGAACGCTGCTGCAGTCGTTCGGCGTCGGGAAGTTCGGCGCGCGCCTGCCGTTCGTGATGGTGCCGGGCGGCGCGCCGGTCATCATGTTCGTGCTGATCGCGCGGCAGACCGATCTGCCGACCGCGGCGGGCGCGGTCATTCTGACCAGCCTGTTCTATTTCGCGGTGCTGCCGGTGTTTGCCCGTTGCCTGAAGTTTTTCCCGCGCGTGGTGATCGGCACCATGCTGATCCTGGTGGCGGTCAATCTGATCAAGATCTATGGCTCGATCATCGTCGGGCGGGCCGGCACGCCCGGCTTCGCCGAGCCGTTGAATATCGGCCTGGCGGTCGCGACGATTGCCTTTACCGTGGGCTTTGCGAAGATTCTGCGCGGCATCGGCGGGCAATTGGCGGTGTTGCTCGGCCTGCTGGCGGGCGCCGCGCTCAGTGCGGTGCTCGGCGTCATGCCGCTGGGTGGCGTGGCACACGGTGCATTGCTCAGCCTGCCCAGGCCGCTGCCGTTCGGCTGGCCGCATTTCAATCTGGCCGCGACCGTGCCGCTGCTGATCTTCAGCGTGATCTCGATGGCCGAGGCCACCGGCCAGACGGTGGCGATTGCCGAGGTCGTCGGCAAGGAAATCGACATACGCGACCAGGTGCCGCGCACGATTCGCGGCGATGCGCTGATGTCGCTGCTGGGCGGGATCTTCGGCACCTCGCTGATCATCACCAGCAGCGAGAACATCGGCATCGTGCAAGCCACCGGCGTGCGCTCGCGCTACGTCACGGCGGCCGCCGGCGTGTTCCTGGTCATCATCGCCCTGTGCGCGCCGCTGGCGCGGCTGGCCAGCGTGATCCCGGCGCCGGTGGTTGGCGGTACCGCCCTGATCGTGTTCGCGATCATCGGTGTGATGGGGGTCAATCTGCTGCGCGCCGTGGAACTGCGCGAGCACGCCAATATGTACATCCTCGCCGCGGCGCTGACGATGGGGCTGCTGCCGATCCTGGTGCCCGGGCTCTATTCGAAATTCCCCTCGAGCCTGCAGGTCGTGCTGGGCAACGGCCTGGCCATGGGCGCGGTGACCGCGGTTCTGGTGAATATCCTGTTTCATCACTTGCGGCGCTATCGCGCCGCGAGTCCTTCCCTGGCGAGCGAGGCGAAAAAAGCTTCGTAATCCATCGCAATACGCCTCACGATGCCGCCGGCGCAAGCGCTCGGCCGGCGCAATGAGTTCGACACACGCAGGAACGCTTTCATGCACTTATCGATACCTACCAAGAATGGCGCACCGGACGGTTTGCGCGCGCCGGAAATGCTGCTGTTGCCCGAATGGCTGCTGTTGC
>JAGXBI010000487.1 GCA_018971155.1 Burkholderiales bacterium | reverse complement strand
CCATCAAATAAAAACCGCCTTGTCGAGAGGCGGTTTTTTTATGCGCGTCAGACGGTCTCCAGTTAAGTCGACAGCTTCAAGGCAGCATGACGTCGGCCAGATCCCAGCGGGGGCGCACCGTGTATTCGTAGCGCGTGTCGGCGGTTTGGGGCCAGTGCTTGAGCCGCATTGCGCCGGCAAAAGCAATCATCGCACCGTTGTCGGTGCAAAACGACAATTCGGGATAGTGCACGCGGTAGCCCCGCTGCCGGGCCGCGTTGTTGAGCGCCTCGCGCAGCTGGCTATTGGCGCCGACGCCGCCGGCCACGACCAGTGTCTTCAGGCCGGTTTGCTTCAGGGCCGCCAGCGATTTTGCCACCAGCACGTCGACAATGGCGTCGACAAACGCACGCGCCAGATCTGCTTTGTATTGATCGCAAATATTGGTGCCGGCACTGCGCACCTGAGTCAGCACGGCCGTCTTCAGGCCGCTGAAGCTGAAGTCCAGGTTGCCCGAGTGCAGCATGGGACGGGGCAGTTTGTATTGCCCGGGAATACCGAATTCCGCCATGCGCGAGATGGCCGGACCGCCCGGATAGCTGAGCCCCAGCAATTTTGCGGTTTTGTCGAACGCCTCGCCGGCGGCGTCGTCGAGCGTTTCGCCGAGAATCCTGTAATGGGCAAAGCCGTCGACTTCCATCAACTGGGTATGGCCACCCGACACCAGCAGCGCGACAAACGGGAAAGCCGGCGGATCGGCCGACAGCAGCGGCGAGAGCAGGTGGCCTTCCAGATGGTGGACGGGGACCACGGGGATATCCAGCGCAAAAGCCAGCGCGTTGGCGAGGCTGGCGCCGACGAGCAGGGCGCCGGCCAGCCCGGGGCCCTGCGTGTAGGCGATGGCGTCGATGTCCTGGCGCGTCTTGCCGGCCTCCAGCAAGACCTGATCGAGCAGCGGCAAGGCGCGGCGGATGTGGTCGCGCGAGGCAAGTTCCGGCACCACGCCGCCATATTCCTGGTGCATGGCAATCTGCGAGTGCAGGGCGTGGGCCAGCAGGCCCGCCTCGGTGTCATACAAGGCAAGCCCGGTTTCGTCGCAAGAACTCTCGATACCCAACACCAGCATAGCTGCGGCCAATCAGAAGGTCGGTGGATCAATCAACCAGTATAGCAGCGCCGTCCCGGCCGCGCCCGCAGGTACAATGCGCGCCATGGACAAATTCGATGTGGCGGTAGTGGGGGCCGGAGCGGCCGGTATGATGTGCGCGGCGCGGGCCGGGCAGTC
>JAGXBI010000213.1 GCA_018971155.1 Burkholderiales bacterium | reverse complement strand
TCAGTGCTTGCGCGCCGGCGATATCTTCATGGCCAGTTGCAGCAAGCCGTCCCATGGGTCGCCCGGCAGGCCCGCGACACGCAGCCCCTTGACTTGGCGATCGAGCCGCGCGGCCAACATCAGCGCCGCCTCGAGTTCGGCCTCGCTCACGCGCTTGAGCGCCTGCTCCATGAGGCGCTCGCGCGGCCCCCACACGCGATGCTCGCGCAGCAGCGCGGCCATCGGCTTGCCGGCAGCCAAGCCGCGGCGCATTTTGGCCAGCGTGCGAATCTCCTCGGTCAGCGCCCACAGCACCAGTGGCGCAGCCTCGCCCTCCCCGCGCAAACCGTCGAGCATGCGCACCAGTCGTGGCACGTCGCCAGCGAGCAAAGCCTCGTTGAGCTTGAATACGTCGTAACGGGCGACGTTGAGCACGACATCCTGGATCTGTTCGAAACTCAGAACCCCTGCCGGATAGAGCAGGCCGAGCTTGAGAATCTCCTGATGCGCCGCCAGCAGGTTACCCTCGACACGGTCGGCCATGAACTGCAGCGCGCGCTTGCCGCTCTCGCCGTTCTCGACTCGCTGTCCCTGCAGGCTCAACCGCTGTCCGATCCAATCGGGCAAGCGATGCCGCTCGACCGCGTCGACGCGAACCGCCGCCCCATGCTGTTCCAGGGCACCGAACCACGCGGATTTCTGGGTTGCAGCATCGAGCCTGGGGAGCGTCACGATGGTCAGCAGCTCGTCGGAGCGCAGCGCCGCATGCCGGGATAGCGCCTCGGCGCCATCCTTGCCGGGCTTGCCGGTCGGGATGCGCAT
This sequence comes from Burkholderiales bacterium, assembly GCA_018971155.1. Lineage (GTDB taxonomy): Bacteria > Pseudomonadota > Gammaproteobacteria > Burkholderiales > Burkholderiaceae > Pandoraea. Next base: position 5,720 of record JAGXBI010000213.1, on the reverse strand, counting down.
TTCCAGCACTTTGCGCTCCCCGAACAAAGACATGGACTGCCCGGCAGCGCCCAACGCACCCCAATCGAAGCCGCGCTCGCAGGTCAGTACTTCGCGCTCGGCATAGCCGGCAGCGCGCGCCGCCGCGCGAATGCGATCGACAGCCTCCTGTACCAGCAGCGCCTCGTCGCCATAGACGGTGTAAAGCGGCAACAGCGATTTACCGAGTTGGGCCTCGAGGGAGTCCGCGCGCAGTTGCATGATGTCAGCGCGATTTGACGGCTTCGAGCCGACGGATGATCTGCTCGACCGTGTCCTTGATCATGTCGTTTTGCAACAGCACCGATTCGGAAGCGAATGCCTGCGCCAACGAGACGTTGTACGGCAGGCTGCGCGACAGGCTGATACGGGTCGGTGGAATCAGTACTTTGCCGTGCGCGTCGACCAGTTGAAAGGTCGTCACCGTCGTGAGATCGTATTCACCTGGCTGCCCTTGCGGGTTGATGCCGATCGGCGTGCTGCCGGTGGCAATATTCAGGACCTGAAGCTGGACATCGGCCTGCGCCGGGCTGTCCACCACGGTCGCATTGCTGCCATAGCGAATGTAGCGCTTGAGCCCAACCGCCATCTGCTGGTTGGGCGCCTGGATATAGATGGTGCTGAACGGAAACTCACTTGTGCCGCGCAACTGGAAGCCGCAAGCGCCAAGCAGCAGCGTCAATGCCATCACGAAGAATCCACGACGCCTCATCCTCGACTCCTTGCTTGGCAATCCGTCATCACATCACCAGGTTGACCAGTCGGCCTGGCACAACGATGATTTTTTTGGGCGTCCCACCGGGCGCGAATTTCGCGGTCATTTCGTGCGCCAGCGCGGCTCGTTCGATCACCTCGCGCGGCGCATCCTTGGCGACCGTCACGCTGCCACGCACCTTGCCGTTGATCTGCAGTACCAGTTCGATTTCGCTTTGCACCAGCGCTGCCTCGTCGACCTTCGGCCAGGCGGCGTCGAGCAGGTCTGCCTGCTGGGCGGCGTAGCCGAGCTGCTGCCAGAGCACATGGGTGATATGCGGCACGACCGGGTACAGCACGCGTAGCAGAATCCCATAGCACTCGCGCACTGCGGCCGATCCGGCAGCGCCCTTGTCCGCTTCGATCGCGTTGAGCATTTTCATCGCGGCCGAAACCACGGTGTTGTATTGGACACGCTGATAATCGTAATCGGCCTGTTTGAGCACGCTGTGAATCTCGCGGCGCAGATTCTGGGCCGCCTGCGGATCCGACGGCGCCGTCTGCGCGCCAAGCAGCTCGGCGTGCGTGTGCCCGAACGCCCATAGCCGCCGCAGGAAGCGGCTGGCACCCTCGACGCCTGAGCCGGACCATTCGAGCTGTTGCTCGGGCGGCGCCGCGAACATGGTGAACAGTCGCGCCGTATCGGCGCCGTGCAGGTCAATCAGCGCCTGCGGATCGACGCCATTGTTCTTCGACTTGGACATCTTCTCGATGCCGCCCAGCACGACCTCTTGTCCGTCGCTCTTCAGGGTCGCGCCCTGCGGCCGGCCCTTGTCGTCGAACTGCACCTGGACGTCGGCCGGGTTGTACCACGCTTTCTTGCCCTGGGCGTCTTCGCGGTAGAACGTCTCGTTGAGCACCATGCCCTGCGTCAGCAGATTCTGAGCGGGCTCGGAGAAGCGCACCAGCCCGAGATCGCGCATCGCCTTGGTCCAGAAGCGCGAGTACAGCAGGTGCAGGATCGCGTGTTCGATGCCGCCGATGTACTGATCCATCGGCATCCAGTAATCGGTGCGCGCATCGACCATGGTGTCGGCGTCGGGGCAGGCGTATCGCGAGAAATACCAGGACGAGTCGACGAAGGTGTCCATCGTGTCCGTCTCGCGGCGCGCGGACTTGCCGCAACTCGGGCAGTGGCAGGCAAGGAATGCCTGCGATTTTGCCAGCGGATTGCCGGTGCCGTCCGGCACCAGGTCTTCCGGCAGCACGACCGGCAGATCCTTTTCGGGGACCGGCACCGCACCGCAATCGTCGCAATGAATGATGGGAATCGGCGTGCCCCAGTACCGCTGCCGGGAAATTCCCCAGTCGCGCAGCCGATAGGTCACTTGCTTGTCACCCACGCCGATCGCCTTGAGATCGGCGGCGATGGCGTCGACCGCCGCCCCATAGGCCAGCCCGTCGTATTTGCCGCTGTGCACGCAAGTGCAGTTTTCCTTGTCGGCGTACCAGTCCTGCCATGCTTGATCAGAGAACGTTTGGCCAGATACGGCGACGACCTGTTTGATGGGCAATCCGTATTTTCGGGCGAACGCGAAATCACGCTCGTCGTGCGCCGGCACGCCCATCACTGCGCCTTCGCCGTAGCTCATCAACACATAATTGCCGATCCAGACTTCCACGGCCTCGCCGCTGAGCGGATGCTTGACGAAAAAGCCGGTGGGCACGCCCTTCTTTTCCATGGTGGCGACATCGGCTTCGGCCACGCCGCCGCGCTTGCACTCGTCGATAAACGACTGCAGTTGCGGATTGTCCCGCGCGAGCCGGGTCGCCAGGGGGTGCTCGGCCGCAATGGCGCAGAAGGTCACGCCCATGACGGTGTCGGCCCGTGTGGTGAACACGCGCAGCAGTTTTTGTTCGCCGTCGAGCTCGTAGGGAAACCCGAAGTTCACGCCGAAGCTTTTGCCGATCCAGTTCTGCTGCATCACCTTGACGCGCTCGGGCCATCCCAGCGCATCGAGGTCGCCCAGCAGCTCGTCGGCGTATTGCGTGATCCGCATGTAATACATCGGAATTTCACGCTTCTGGACCAGTGCGCCGGAGCGCCAGCCGCGCCCGTCGATCACCTGCTCGTTGGCCAGTACGGTTTGATCGACCGGGTCCCAGTTCACGGTGCCGGTCTTCAGGTAGACGATGCCTTTTTCCAGCAGCTTGAGAAACAGCCACTGGTTCCATTTGTAGTACTCGGGCTTGCAGGTCGCCACCTCGCGCGACCAGTCGATCGCCAATCCCATCGCCTGCATCTGCTTCTTCATATAGGCGATGTTGTCGTAGGTCCAGCGAGCCGGCGGCACGCCGTTGGCCATCGCCGCGTTCTCGGCCGGCATGCCGAAGGCATCCCATCCCATCGGCATCAGCACGTTGTAGCCGTTCATCCGCAAATAGCGATACATCACGTCGTTGATGGTGTAATTGCGGACATGCCCCATATGCAATTTGCCAGACGGATAAGGCAGCATCGAGACGCAATAGAATTTCTTCTTGTCCTGGCGCTCGGTGGTCTTATAGGCGTCGATCGCCTGCCAATGCGCCTGGGCTGCGGACTCGACGTCGGCTGGAACGTATTTTTCTTGCATCATGGATCGGGTCGGATCTGGCAAATCGGATCGGAGTGAATCGCCGCTTCGCCACACTGTGCGGTGCGGCGAGCGAACGTCGATTTCCGGGGAAAGCGAAGATTATAACGCTGCGCACGGCGCTTGCCGCGCTGCAACGGAAGCAAAATCGTCAGCGCCGCGGCGCTGACTTGCGTCGGCCTCGCTCAGCGCAAGCCGAGGACGTCCTGCATGTCGAACAGGCCCTGCGTCTTGCCTTGCAGGAAACGGGCGGCTCGGATGGAGCCTTGCGCGTAGGACAGTCGGCTCGATGATTTATGCGTGATTTCGATACGCTCTCCGATACCGGCGAACAGTACCGTGTGGTCGCCCACGATATCGCCGCCACGGATGGTCGAGAAGCCGATGGTCGACGGGTCGCGCTCTCCGGTGACGCCTTCGCGGCCGTAGATCGCGCACGCCTGCAGATCGCGGCCAAGCGCCTCGGCGACGACTTCGCCCATGCGCAGTGCGGTGCCCGAAGGCGCATCCACCTTGTGGCGGTGGTGGGCCTCGATGATTTCGATGTCGTAGCCGGTATTGAGTATCTTGGCCGCCACTTCGAGGAGCTTGAACGTGGCATTGACTCCCACGCTCATGTTCGGCGCGAAGACGATCGGCAACCCCTGGCTCGCTTCGCGCAGCACCAGCTTCTGCGCCTCGGAGAACCCGGTGGTGCCGATGATCATCTTGACACCCGTGCGGCGCGCAACCGCCAGGTGCTCGAGCGTGCCCTCCGGACGGGTAAAGTCGATCAGGAACTCGGCGCCCGACAGGCCGCTCCGGATGTCGTCGGTGATCCTGACTCCGGTTTCCCGCCCGAGGAACGCACCCGCGTCCTGGCCAAGCGCGGTGCTGCCGGCGCGATCCAATGCGCCCGCCAGCGTGGCGTCGGCCGTGTTCAGCACGGTCTCGATCAACATGCGGCCCATGCGGCCGGAAGCTCCTGCAATAGCGATCTTCATCCTCAGCCTTACTTCGGAAGTGCGAACATACCCGATTGGGACGTGATCGGCGGCGTAGGCACGGTCGATTGCCCGGACGCGTCGGGTTGCGACGCAGGGGCGGACGCTGCGGAGGCCGCCGCGGGGGCACTGGCCTGCGCGGGCTCGGCGGGCGCCACGGTTGCCGCAGACGCGACCACAGGGCTCGCGACTGCCGCGGAGGCCGACTTGGGCGCCTCCGGCTTACCCTTCTGGCCGTCGATCTCCCGCACCAGTTCGTTCTCGGACGGCAAATTCTCGCCACCGCTCCAGCTCGCCAGCTGATCGCCGTCGAAATTGAGGGTCAGCCGTCGTTCCTGCACCACTTCGGTGTTGCCGCGCTTGAAATAGAAAATGTAGTCCCACCGGTTATCGTGGAATATGTCCGTGAGCAGCGGCGTCCCAAGCAGCAGGCGCACTTGCTCGCGCGTCATCCCCTTGTGCAGTTGGGAATAGGCCTCCTTGGAGACGAAGTTACCTTGCACGATGTTGATGCGGTACGGGGTAATGTGATCAGCAATCGTGCTGGTCACGCTGTTGTAAGTCGAGCAGCCTGCCAGTGTCAGCAAAGCTCCGGCCACGCATAAGGTAAGGGAACGACGCAAATCGGACTCTCTTCTAAAATGTGACTTCATGACAAACCGCGAGATGCAGCGGATTCCGTTTCGGCTGTCCGCCGATGACAAAAGGCATTATTATTGGGGCTGTATTGTACTCTAGGGACGTCCAGCAATGCCGAATCCCGCCGATCTGAAAAACATCGGTCTGAAAGCCACGCTGCCGCGCCTCAAAATTCTGGAAATTTTCCAGAACAGCGAGGTCAGGCATCTGACTGCCGAAGATGTCTATCGACATCTGCTCAATGAACAGCTCGATATCGGATTGGCCACCGTATACCGCGTCCTGACCCAGTTCGAGCAGGCCGGTCTGCTCTCGCGCAGCAACTTCGAATCCGGCAAGGCTGTTTTCGAGCTGAACGAGGGACATCACCATGATCACCTCGTATGTCTCGATTGCGGTCGCGTCGAGGAATTTTTCGACTCGGAAATCGAACGGCGCCAGAAGCTGATCGCCAAGGAGCGCGGCTTCGCGCTGCAGGAACATTCCCTGGCCATGTACGGCAGTTGCACGAAGACCGATTGCCCTTATCGCCATCGCACCTGACGCAGCCCCGCGCCAGCCAATCACTCTCTCAAAATGCGAAGCCGCCGGAAATCTCCAGCGGCTTCGTCGCTAATGCCGGCCAGGTCCCGCAAATACGGGACGCACCAGTCTACTTCTCGTTCATCAAGGCAACCGTGGTGTCGAGCATGCGGTTGCTGAAGCCCCACTCGTTGTCGTACCACGAAGACACCTTGACGAGATTGCCGGA
>JAGXBI010000212.1 GCA_018971155.1 Burkholderiales bacterium | reverse complement strand
GCGTAGCGCTTCCGGCAGCCACGGCGATCTTGGCGTCTTCCGCGCAGCCGGCCAGCGCATGCCCCAGGCGCTGCGTGACGGTGCGCATCAGGCGGTCGTGATGGATCGGATCGGCGTAGAGATGGCGCATCAGGCGAATCTCGGCTGAGCGCTTGGGCCCGTAGATCGTGTTGATCAGATGCCAGGTCGCGAGGTCGAAATACACGCCGTTGGGAATCTCGCGTGCATCGGTGCCGATCGTCTTGTAGCCCATCTCGCGCAGGATGGTCGCCATTTCCACGCGCCGGTCGAAATCCGTGCCGGCCACGTGTACGCCGTAATGCGCCAACACGTCGGACTTGCGCTCGAGCTGGCGCATGCGTTGCGGCCCGACCCGCACCAGCGAGAAGTCGGAAGTGCCGCCGCCGATGTCGGCGACCAGCACGAGTTGTTCGGTCTCAAGCCGCGACTCGTAGTCGAACGCCGCGGCAATCGGTTCGAACTGAAATTCGATGTCCTTGAAGCCGACCTGGCGCGCCGCTTCGGTCAGCGAGCGCTGCGCCGCGGCGTCGCTGGCCGGATCGTCGTCGACGAAGAAAACCGGGCGGCCGAGCACCACGCGTTCGATCGGATGCCGCGCGTGTTGCTCGGCGGTGTGCTTGAGCTGGCGCAGGAACGTGGCGATCACGTCGAGATAGCGCATCGAGCGGCCGCCGCCGATGTCGGTGGCGCTCTCCAGCAGCGGCGAGCCCAGGATGCTTTTGAGCGAGCGCATCAGGCGACCGTCGTAGCCGTCGATGTAGGCCGCTATCGCGGCGCGCCCGAACGCCTGCGAGTTTTCGTCGGCGTTGAAGAACACCGCCGTCGGCATGGTCGGTTGAGTGCCTTCGAGCGTGGCCAGGCGGATGCCGGCGTGCTCGGGCAGCGCAACGGCGGAATTGGAGGTGCCGAAATCGATCGCGCAGAAACTCATGATGGCGATGGGTGAGAAGCAGACAAGCCGTCGAGTCTAGCACGGCCTGACTGGTGGCCGGGCCGCCGCTCCTGCTCCGGCATGCGGGTTAACCCGTGTTTATGACCCGATCTGGCCGCGGAGCCGGGGCTATCGAAAATATTTGAAATTCGTCTGTAAGGAAATGCGTGGCCGGTCCGACTACGGCTTCAACAAAGCAGCTCGGGCTGCGATCTTGAGCAGTCGAGCGCACCCGCTCGGGCCGCATGGGCCACGTTGGCCACTCAGGATACCTATCGTTGAACGATTCGATGGCCGATTGGCAGGAGCACGAATGATGACAAAGCAAATTCCGCAGAAAACACCGGCGATCCACCCGGTCTGGCTGCGAACCATGCACTGGCTCAATGCCGTTGCCGTGATTGTGATGGTGCTCAGCGGTTGGCGGATATACGACGCCTCGCCAATCTTCGGCTTTTCGTTTCCCCCGGGCATCACGCTGGGCGGCTGGCTGGCCGGCGCGCTGCTGTGGCACTTCGCGGCGATGTGGCTGCTGGCCATCAATGGCGTGCTGTATCTGGCATTCAACCTGATCACAGGGCGTTTCGCCCGCAAATTTTTCCCATTACGACCTGCCGAGATCCTGCGCGATCTGGGTGCCGCACTGCGCGGGCGCCTGGCGCATGCCGATTTGCGGCATTACAACGCGGTGCAGAAGCTGGCCTATTTGTTCGTGATGGTCGACATCGCGGTGCTGGTGCTCTCGGGGCTGGTGATTTTCAAGTCGGTGCAATTCCCATTGTTACGCGAGTTGATGGGCGGCTACGACACGGCGCGCGTGGTGCATTTTGTCGCGATGTCTTTGCTGGTCGGGTTTTTCGTCGTGCACGTGGCGATGGTGGCGCTGGTGCCGCGCACCCTGCTGGCGATGCTGCGCGGGCGCTGACCGATAACCATGAACGAGGAGAATGTGATGCCGCGACCCATAGCGTCGAATGAAATCGATCGCCGTACCGCGCAGGATATCGTCGAGGCCGCCCGCCAGGAGTTGGGTTCGCCGGCCCGCCGCCTGTTCGGCAGGCGCCTGCTGACCCTGGGCGGCCTGTCGATGCTGACCGGCTGCACGGTCAACGGCGAGGGCGACGCCGAAAAATTGCTGATGCAGGTCTCGCGCCTGAACGATCGCGCGCAGGCCTGGCTGTTCGATCCCACCCGGCTGGCACCGACGTATCCGGCGAGCATGATCACCCGGCCGTTCCCGTTCAACGCCTATTACGGCATCGATCAGGTACCTCGCGTGGCCGGCAGCACATACAAGCTGGAACTCGGCGGCCGGGTGGCCGACAAGCGTCCGTGGACGCTGGCCGAGCTCAACGCGCTGCCGCAGACCAGCCAGATCACACGCCACATTTGCGTGGAAGGGTGGAGTGCCATTGGCCAGTGGGGCGGCGTGCCGTTCGGGCTGTTTCTCAAGCGCATTGGCGCGGACCTGAGCGCCAGGTACGTCGCCTTCAAATGTGCCGACGATTACTACACGAGTATCGATATGCCCACCGCGCTGCATCCGCAAACGCTGCTGGCGCTGCGCTACGGCGACCGGACGTTGCCGGCGAAGTATGGCTATCCGATGAAGCTGCGCATGCCGACCAAGCTGGGCTACAAGAATCCGAAGCACATCATGGCGATCATCGTGACCAATACGTATCCGGGCGGTTACTGGGAAGACCAGGGATACAACTGGTTCGGCGGCTCCTGAGGTGGTTGCGCGGTACCGATTTCGTCTGGCTTGCCAGATGTTTTATCCGGCATGGTGCCGGTTCATTTTAGATAGGGGCGTTTCATGAAAAAGTTGATGATGGCAGTACTGGCCGCTTGTATCGGCATGGCGTCGGCAGGTGCGTTTGCACAGGACACGATGAAAAAGGACGCGATGGGCCATGAGTCGATGGCCGAGAAGGCAATGAACAAATCTCATGCGAAGCAATCGCATGCGATGAAGAAGGACAGCATGGCCATGAAGAACGACAGCATGGGCATGAAGAAGGACAACAAGATGCAGTAAGCGCGACGGCAAGAGCCTCGCGGGCGCGGCCGGCGGTTTGCCGGCCGCGCCCCTTTTTTTACATGCCGAACAGTAGAAAGCCGCCGCGCGCGAGCAACATGAGCAGCACCTGAATGATCAGGAACAAGGCCAGCGGCGACAGATCGGCTCCGCCGATGGGCGGCAGCACGCGCCGGATCGGACGCAGGAACGGCGCGGTGAGGTAGTCGAGCACGGGCATCGCGGGCGAGTGCGGGTTGACCCACGACATGACCGCCATGAGCAGCGTCAGCCACATCAGCAGGTTGAGCGCCCATTTGACGAGCGTGAGCAGGGCAATCAGCAAGCCCAGCGGGAACAGCAGGGCGGGTTGTCCGCCCACCGCGGCGACCATCAGCACGAGGAAAACCAATGCCGTCAGATACGCCGCCACCAGGCTGGCCCAGTCGATGCCGCGATATCCGGGCAGGATGCGGCGCAGCGGCAACACCAGCCAGTCGGTGACCTGGAATACCCCGCGCGAAATCGGATTGCCGGGTGGCATGCGGATGACCTGCATCCAGGCACGCAGCAGCAAAACGGCACCAAACAGCGTAAAAATGGTGTCGATCAGAAAACGTGCAATTTCACCAAACATCTGGGCTCCTAGCAGGGCAGCCGGCATCCTGCCGGCCGTCGACGATATGCAAAAGCGGATTGTCGCACGCTTTGCCGTGCTTACCCAGGGCGCGCTGCCTTGCCATTCGCGCGGGGCCTCCGTACACTCGCGCCTAGCCTGAGCGCCCGGCTCGGGCCGAAGACTCGTTCCGCTCGCACACGCGACCAATCAATAAGAGGTTGAACCTCAAAGGAGAATATCGATGGCGGATTCCTATTTTCCCAAATGGCGACTGTCATCCGGTGTCGCGGGCAAGCAGGTGGTGGCTCCCGACGAGCGTCTGCCGGGGTTGCAGACGGTGGCGATGGGCGTGCAGCACGTGGTGGCGATGTTCGGCTCGACGGTGTTGGCGCCGCTGCTGATGGGCTTTGATCCGAATCTGGCGATTTTCATGTCCGGCGTCGGCACCTTGCTGTTTTTCGTGCTGGTGGGCGGGCGCGTGCCGAGCTATCTCGGCTCGAGCTTTTCGTTCATCGGGCTGGTGATCGCCGTGACCGGCTATGCCGGGCATGGCCTGAACACGAACATTGGCGTGGCGCTGGGCGGCATCATCGCGTGCGGCGCGGTGTATGCGGTGATCGGACTGGTGGTGATGGCGATCGGTACGCGCTGGATCGAAACGCTGATGCCGCCGGTGGTGACGGGTGCCGTGGTCGCGGTGATCGGCCTGAACCTGGCGCCGGTTGCCGTCAAGGGCGTCAGCGGCCAGGGCTTCGACAGCTGGATGGCGCTGATGACGATCCTGTGCGTGGGCGGTGTCGCGGTGTTTGCGCGCGGCATGATGCAGCGCCTGCTGATTTTGCTGGGATTGATCCTGGCCTACCTGATTTATGCACTACTGACCAACGGCGCCGGGCTTGGCACGCCGATCGACTTCGCGCCGGTGGCGCAGGCAGCATGGTTCGGCCTGCCGAAGTTCACCGCGCCGGTGTTTCACGCCAACGCGATGGTGTTGCTGGCGCCGGTGGCAATCATTCTGGTGGCGGAAAATCTCGGTCATATCAAGGCCGTCAGCGCCATGACCGGACAGAATCTCGATCCCTACATTGGCCGTGCCTTTCTGGGCGACGCGCTGGCGACCATCGTCTCGGGCAGCGTCGGCGGTACCGGCGTGACGACCTACGCGGAGAACATCGGTGTGATGGCGGTCACCAAGATCTATTCGACGCTGGTATTCGTGGTGGCGGCATGCATCGCATTGGTGCTGGGCTTCTCGCCGAAATTCGGCGCGCTGATCCATACCATCCCGGGGCCGGTGCTGGGCGGCGTTTCGATCGTCGTGTTCGGCTTGATCACGGTGGCCGGCGCGCGTATCTGGGTGCAGAATCGGGTCGATTTCTCCGACAACCGCAATCTGATCGTGACCGCTGTCACACTGGTGCTGGGAGCGGGCGACTTCACGCTGCGCTTTGGCGGTTTTGCACTCGGCGGCATCGGCACCGCCACCTTCGGCGGGATTCTTTTGTACGCGCTGCTGCGCGGCCGCGCGCAGCGCGAGACCGAGACGATGGTGCAGCGGTAAGAGGCGACGCGCCGCCGGCCCCGGCGCGTCAGATCGCTGTGATGTTGCGCCGCACATGGTAGACTACGCGCGCTTGAATCCCGATAGACGGTGCCCGCGTTAGCGCGGTGGCCAAAGGATTCAAACGCGTCGCCCGCTGATCAATGTCGATCCGCTGAATGCGGCGCCCCATGCATCTTCGATTTCTCTAAAGTGCGCCGGCCGTGGCCGGGCGCCTCATCATTATGTCCTTCAAAACACTCGGATTGTCCGAGGCCATCCTGCGTGCCGTGACCGAATTGGGTTACACCACGCCGACCCCCATTCAGGCGCAAGCGATACCGGCGGTGCTGGCCGGCGGCGACCTGCTCGCCGGCGCGCAAACCGGTACCGGCAAGACCGCCGGCTTTACCTTGCCGATTCTGCAACGCCTGTCGCAAACGCCCGTGGCGCGCCCGCACGCGCCCGGCAAGCCGGCACCGGTGCGCGCGCTGATCCTGGCGCCGACGCGCGAATTGGCCGCGCAGGTCCAGGAGAGCGTGGCCCAGTACGGCAAATACCTGAAATTGAGTTCCGCCACCGTATTCGGGGGCGTGAGCATCGTGCCGCAGGTCAAGCAACTGGCGCGCGGCGTCGACATCCTGGTCGCGACCCCCGGGCGGCTGCTCGATCACATGCAGCAAAAGACGGTCGATCTGTCGCGCGTGGAGATCCTGGTGCTCGACGAGGCTGATCGCATGCTCGACATGGGTTTTATCCGCGATATTCGCCGCGTGCTCGCGGCGTTGCCGGCCAAGCGGCAGAATCTGCTGTTTTCGGCGACCTTCTCCGACGAGATCAAGGCGCTGGCCGACGGCTTGCTCGATCGCCCGGCGCTGATCGAAGTCGCGCGTCGCAACACCACCGCCGAACTGATCGCACAGAAAATCCATCCGGTCGACCGTGAGCGCAAGCGCGAGTTGCTCGAGCATCTGATCACCTCGCAGAACTGGCATCAGGTGCTGGTGTTCACGCGCACCAAGCACGGCGCCAATCGCCTGGCCGAGCAATTGAACAAGAGCGGCATCACCGCGCTGGCGATCCACGGCAACAAGAGCCAGGGCGCGCGCACCCGGGCGCTTGCCGAATTCAAGCAAGGCACGCTGCAGGTGCTGGTGGCCACCGACATCGCAGCGCGCGGCATCGACATCGACCAGTTGCCGCACGTGGTGAACTTCGAGCTGCCGGAGGTTGCCGAGGACTACGTGCACCGGATCGGCCGCACCGGCCGCGCCGGCGCCAGCGGCGAAGCTGTTTCGCTGGTGTGTGTGGACGAGCGCGATTTTCTGGCGAGTATCGAAAAGCTGATCAAGCGCAGCCTGCCGCGCGAAGTGGTGGCGGGTTTCGAGCCCGACCCTCATGCGGTCGCG
>JAGXBI010000486.1 GCA_018971155.1 Burkholderiales bacterium | reverse complement strand
AACTCCGCGCTGGCAACGTCGTCATGATCGGCGGCGAGCCGTTGGTCGTGCAGAAGGCCGAATACAACAAATCTGGCCGCAACGCTGCCGTGGTCAAGATGAAATTCAAGAATTTGCTGACGGAAACGCCCAGCGAATCCGTTTACAAGGCAGATGACAAGTTTGATGTCGTCATGCTCGAGCGCAAGGAAGTGACTTATTCGTACTTCGCCGATCCGATGTACGTTTTCATGGACGCCGACTACAACCAGTACGAAGTCGAGAAGGACAACCTCGGCAACGCGCTGAATTACCTGGAAGACGGCATGCAATGCGAAGTCGTTTTCTATAACGAGAAAGCCATTTCCGTGGAACTGCCGACCACGGTGGTGCGTGAAATCATCTACACGGAACCGGCCGTCAAGGGCGATACGTCGTCGGGTAAAGTGATGAAGAACGCCAAGATCTCGACCGGCATGGAACTGCAGGTGCCGCTGTTTTGCGCCATTGGCGACAAGATCGAAATCGACACCCGCACCGACGAGTATCGCAGCCGCGCCTGAGCGATTCGGCCAGCGGAACGGAAAGCGCCTTGCGAGGCGCTTTTTTTATTGTCCGGAACTTTCTTCCGACTCCTTTTACAAACACGGGGATGGACAATAAGTGATGCATGGCCTAAGTTGCCGCGCTGCAAAATCGGGGAATGTTCCAGGCCGATCTGCCCAGTGGCCCATTACGCGAATTCCCCGGCACCCGAGCTGTCCGTGACGAAATAGCGAGTGCCGGCTGCACTGGTTTTAGCGGCCCTACTATTTGGTGATTTCCATGCCACATGTTTTATTTCTCGAAGACGATCCGGATCGGATCGCTCCGCTCTCCGAAGTCGCCCGCGCCAGCGGATTCACGGTGGACGTCGCCGCAGATTTGCAGACCGCTCGATCGATGTTCGAACGCACGTCGCCCGATATCGTCCTGGTCGACCCTGTCTCGCCGAACATTCATGACGTGAATTTGCTGAAGAGTCTCTCGTGGCAAGCCAATCGTCCGATTCCGGTCATTGCCCTGCCCTCGATGGCTTCGCTGGATTGGCGTTTGCAGTTGATGCGCGCGCTGATGCTCGCCAAAACCCAGTTCACGCCTCCGGGCGTGCCCCACGAGACGACGGCCGCCGCCCCGGCTCGGGACGGCGAAGGCGCACTGACCTTTGCTCCCGGGACACCGCTGGCGCAGGTGGAGCGGCAGCTGATTCTGGCGACCCTGGCGGCCAACGGTGGCGTGCGCGGCAAAACCGCGTCGTT
>JAGXBI010000211.1 GCA_018971155.1 Burkholderiales bacterium | reverse complement strand
CCGCGACCCACTCGCGCAGCGGCAGATAGCCCTCGGTGGCGCTGTATTGCAGGGCGGCGTGGGGCGCTTCGCTCAGCACGCGGTTGGTGGCGGCGCGAATCTGTTCGGCGGGAAAGGTGGCCGGGGAGGGCAGCCCGCCGGCGAACGAAATCACCTCCGGACGTTCGGTCACCTTGAGGATCTCTCGGATCGCCGAGCTGGTGAGATTGCGGGCGCGCTGGGAAAAGGGCCAATCGTTCATGCTTGTCTCGCTTGATATCGTTGCTATTGAGTTGGGGGTGATTCCCCGCCGAGGCGGCTCAAGAGGCCTTGTGAGCCAATTGAGCGGAACCGATCTTCATATTCCGCCCGATCGCGATGGTGGCGACCACGCCGGCGGCGAACAGCCAGGTCGTGAGATCTACCTTTTCGCCGAACAACAGGGCGGACAACGCAATGGTAAAGAATATTTGCAGCAATTGTACTTGGCCCACGCGGGCGATTCCGCCCATCGCCAAGCCGGCATACCACGCAAAGAAGCCCAGAAACTGCGAAAACATCGCGACATAGCCGAACGCGAGCCACACTTTCAGGGTCAGCGGCGTGCTCTGGTGCCAGGCCTGCCAGCCCACCGGCAGCACCAGCACCGGCGCGGCCACCACCAGGGCCCAGCATATCACCTGCCAGCCGCCCATCTGCTTGGCGAGCTTGCCGCCCTCGGCATAGCCGAGCGCGCCGATGCCGACGGCCAGCAACATCAGGCCGTCGGCCGGTTGCGGCATGCCGCCTCCTTCGCGCAGTGCGAACATCATCACCAGGGCGCTGCCCAGCCCGGCGCAAACCCAGAAGCCTCTGGACGGGCGCTCGCCGCCGAGCAAATAGGCGTAGATCGCTACGAAAAACGGCTGCAGTCCGTTGAGTACCGCGCCGTGCGAAGCCGGAATGGAGCGCATGGCCCAGGCCGAGAGCACCGGAAACGCCAGGATCACGCCACATGCGACGATCGCCAGGCTTTTGAGCTGGGCAAGGGTGGGCCGTTTTTCGCCCCGCCACCAGAGCAGGGCGGCGGCCGGCACGGCGGCCACCAGCGCGCGGCCCAGGCCGACCAGGATTGGATTCATTTCGGTCACGACGATGCGCGTCATCGGCAGCGTCAGGCTGAAAATAAGCACGCCGAGCAAACCGAGCAACATGCCTTTGGATTCGTGTGAATTCATGAGTCCTTTCCTGGAGGATGACATTACTTCAGTGTTCGAACGCCGGCAGGCGTTTCGATTTCGGCAACCAGCGTTGGCTCGACCAGCGTGGCATCGAGCTGCAGCAGCCGTTCCGCGCCCAGCCAGCGCAGCGGTTCGCGCAGCGACTCGGCTTGCGGGTGGAAGGCGCGCAGGCACTTCAGAGCGCAGCCGCTGGCCGGCAGGCGAGTCGACGGATGGGCCGGGGTATCCCACTGGATCAGCGTCGGCAGCACGCCGTGCGCGTCGAGCATCGGCTGGTTCGGTTGACCGGCCCAGCCGGGCAGGGCGCCATCGTCCGGCACGCTGATGTGCCAGCGCAGATCGCCGCGCGCCATCGGCATGACTGGCGCGATGCGCCGCGGGTATTGCCGCTGCCAGCGCGTCAATTGGCGCGGTCGCGGCAACCTGACGACCCAGTGGGCCAGGAATGGCCCGTCTTGCAGGCGTGCGAAGGTGGCCGGGTCATCGAGCCCGAACCAGCGCGGCCGGGTCGGCGCAGGCGCCTGCGGGTCGATGGCGATGATTTCCAGATAGCTGCCGCCCCACAGGTTGAGCAGGCTATTGTGCGTGCCCATGCTCGCATGCTTGCCGCCGCGCACCGGCCGGTGGCGCTCGTCGAGCGCGAGCTGCTCGATGACATATTGCTCGCCCGCCTCCAGGGTGGCCGCGGCAATGACGAGATGATCGAGTTGTGTCGGGTTCATGCACAAACCTGGAACAAAAATTCAAAGGCACCTATGTTACCCGCACCGCGGGCCACCGCAGGCGTTTCGCAGGGTCAGCGGGCCAGCCGCCTGCGCGACGGCAGCCGGACCAATTGCGATGCCCAACGGAGCCGGCCGCTTGGCGTGCCAGCCTGCCGGCTGTCCAAGGGCTGGCTCAGGCGAAACCGGACAGCCCCTTGCCAGTTGCTCAGCCAGAGCAGCTCGCCGGGATGCACGTCGATGCAATCGCCGGCATGCAGCCAGTGATCGGTAGGATGTCCCTCGACCGTGAGCCACAATTCGCCCCGCAAAACCTGCAAGGTCTGGTGGTCGGTCGAGAGCCAGCGAACGGCTTGGCGGTCATCTAACTCGAAGGTACGGATTTCTCTCATGGTTTTCTCCGATTGAGAAAACACTTTACCGATGAAACCCTGTACAGTAACGGTACAGTTTGGCAATTAGTTCTCAGTACAGTCGGGGTAAACCATGGATCGACCGCCCGCCGCTTTACTTGGCACGTTTTCTGGCGCCGCCTCCGCCCAGGGGGGCATGACGCTGGTGGATCAACTTGTGAATTGGGCCTGCCTGCGCATCGACGAGCGAGTGTTCCGCCCTGGCGTGCGCATGCCGTCGATTCGGGCGCTTGCGCAGGAGCGCGGCATTTCGCGCTTTACCGTGGTCGAGGCTTACGACCGGCTGGTGGCACAGGGGTATCTCGAGTCGCGCCGTGGCTCGGGTTTTTACGTGCGTGCGCGCCCCGCGTTGCCGGTCCAGGCGCAATCGGTGCTGCCGGACAAGCGCAATATCGACGTGGTCTGGCTGCTGCGCAGCATGCACCACACGGTGTCGCCCGAGCGCGGGCCGGGGCTGGGATACCTGCCGCCGAGCTGGCTCGATGGCGATCTGCTGTCCAGCGCGTTGCGCTCGCTGGGCCGGCAGAACGGGGCGCAGTTGCTGGGCAACGGCACGCCTCACGGTTTTTTGCCATTGCGCCAGCAACTGCAGCTGCATTTGGCGGAACTGGAAATCGGCGCCCAGCCCGAGCAGATCGTCATGACGTCGGGGGTTACCCAGGCGCTCGATTTCATCCTGCGCCTGCACGTGCAGCCCGGCGATACCGTACTGGTCGGCGACCCGTCCTGGTTTGTCGTGTTCGGGCGCATCGTGGCCCAGGGGGCGCGCGCGATCGGGGTGCCCTACACGGCCGAGGGGCCGGACATGACGGCACTCGAGGCGCTGGTACAGGCGCACCGGCCCAAGCTGCTGATTCTTAATTCGATTCTGCATAACCCGACCGGCACGTCGCTGTCGGCCGCGCGTGCCTTTCAGATCCTGCGGCTGGCCGAGCAGTACGACTTCCTGGTGGTGGAGGACGACATCTACTGCGATCTGTGCCCGCCGGGACTGGCGGTGACCCGCCTGGCCAGCCTCGACCAGCTCAAGCGGGTGTTTTACCTGGGCAGCTATTCGAAGTCGCTGGCCTCGAACCTGCGCACCGGGTTCATTGCCTGCGCGCCGGAGCAGGCCAAGACGATTGCCGATCATAAAATGCTGATCGGCTCGTCCACCCCCGAAATCAACGAACGGTTGCTGTATCGCGTGCTCACCGAGGGGCATTACCGCAAGCACACCGAGCGCCTGCGCACCCGGCTCGACGCAGTGCGCGACAAGGCGCATCGCGCGCTCGAGCGGATCGGCATCCGCGCGCTGGTGGCGCCGCCGGCCGGCATGTTTTTGTGGGTCGACACGGGCGTCGATACCAATGCGCTGGCCGCGGCAGGTCACGAGGAAGGCTTTTTGGTGGCGCCCGGCAGCCTGTTTTCGCCGACCCAGGCCCCCAGCACGTGGATGCGCTTCAACGTGGCCTGCAGCGGGGAAAACCCGGCCGTGCTGGATTTCCTGGCCCGGCAAATCGAACGTGCCGCGTAGGCCCGGCCAGGCCCGCTGCGGGTCTTGAAAGCGGCGCTGGCATCCCCATTTGGGCTGACAGGTTTTGCTCGCGCGCAGCCCGCGCGCGGTTCCCGGTTTTTAGTAACGACGATTGAGGACTGAATCCATGGCGCAACAAACCATGAGCTTCCAGGCGGAAGTCAAGCAGCTTTTGCAGTTGATGATTCATTCGCTGTACAGCAACAAGGAGATCTTTCTGCGCGAGTTGATTTCCAATGCTTCGGATGCCGCCGACAAGCTGCGTTTCGAGGCGATCAACAACGATGCGCTTTATGAAAACGACCCGCAGTTGCGTATCCGCGTCGGTTACGACAAGGCGGCCCGCACCGTATTCATCGAGGACAACGGCATCGGCATGAGCCGCGACGACGCGGTCACGCACCTGGGCACGATCGCCAAATCGGGCACGCGCGAATTCTTCCAGCGCCTGACCGGCGACCAGCAAAAGGATGCGGCGCTGATCGGCCAGTTCGGCGTCGGTTTTTACTCCGGCTTTATCGTGGCCGACAAGATCACCGTCGAGTCGCGCCGCGCCGGCCTGCCCAGCAGCGAGGGCGTGCGCTGGGAGTCGGGCGGCGAGGGCGATTTCACGGTCGAGACGATCGAGCGCGCGGCGCGCGGCACGACCATCACGCTGCATTTGCGCGAGGGCGAAGACGAATTGCTGTCGAGCTGGCGCCTCAAGTCGATCATTCAGAAATACTCGGATCACATTTCCCTGCCGATCGTCATGCGCAAGGAAAGCTGGGACGCCGAGAAGAGCGAGATGGTACTGCAGGACGAAGACGAGACGGTCAATCAGGCCAGCGCTCTTTGGACCCGCAGCAAGAGCGAGATCACCGACGAGCAATATCAAGCGTTCTACGAACATATTGCGCACGATTCCGAAGCGCCGCTGGCGTGGGCGCACAACCGCGTCGAAGGGCGCAGCGAATACACGCAACTGCTGTATGTGCCGTCGCATGCGCCCTATGACCTGTGGGATCGCTCGCAGCGCGCGGGCATCAAGCTGTACGTCAAGCGCGTGTTCATCATGGACGACGCGGAGCAACTGATGCCGTCCTACCTGCGCTTCGTGCGCGGGGTGGTCGATTCGAGCGATCTGCCGCTCAATGTGTCGCGGGAGATTCTGCAGGAAAGCCGCGACGTCAAGGCGATTCGCGAGGGCGGCACCAAGCGCGTGCTGGGCCTGCTCGAGGATCTGGCGGAAAACCAGAAGGAAAAATACACGACGTTTTGGCGTACCTTCGGTCAAGTGCTCAAGGAAGGGCTTGGCGAAGACAACGCCAACCGGGAGCGTCTGGCCAAGCTGTTGCGCTTTGCCAGCACGCGGCAGGACAGCGACGAGCAGAGCGTGTCGCTGGCCGATTACGTGGCGCGCATGAAGGAAGGACAGGACAAGATCTACTACGTGACGGCCGAGAGTTGGCAGGCCGCGAGCCATAGCCCGCATCTGGAGGTGTTCCGCAAGAAGGACGTCGAAGTGCTGTTGCTGACCGATCGCGTCGACGAGTGGATGCTGTCGTTCCTGCAGGAGTTCGACGGCAAGCCGCTGGTGAGTGTCGCGCGCGGCGATCTCGACCTCGGCCAGCTGGAAGACACGCAGGTCAAGGAAGAGCGCGAGAAGATCGGCGAGACGTTCAAGCCGTTGATCGAGAAAATGCAGGAAGCGCTCAAGGACAAGGCCAAGGAAGTTCGAGTCACGTTCCGCCTGACCGATTCGCCATCGTGCCTGGTGGCCGACGAACACGACATGAGCGGCACCCTGCAGCGCCTGCTCAAAGCAGCCGGCCAGAAAGCGCCGAATTTCAAGCCGATCCTGGAGATCAATCCCGAGCATGCGCTGGTGCGCCGGCTGTCGGCCGACGACAGCCAACTGGCCGATTGGTCGCATCTGTTGTTCGACCAGGCGCTGCTTGCCGAGGGCGGCAGCCTCGAAGATCCGGCGGCCTTCGTCAAGCGCACCAACGCGCTGCTGTTGGGACACCTGCAGTAAGGGCGGCACATGGGCCGGCGCCCGGGCGCTCCGGCCCATGTCGTGCGATGGCCGGCAAGGCCGTATAATCGCGCCTCATGTCTCGACGTTTTCATGTGGCCGGCAATCGCTGGCTCGATCATCCTCCCCCTGTTCTCTCGCCGGCGCAGAAAGACTGGCTCACGCGCGGCGGCTCGCTCACCCGGCACCTGCAGGCCTTTGGGCGGGTCAAGGTCGTCGTGCTGAATGAATCGGTGGTGGGCGCCGATGGCGACGAGCACGGTTGCCTGGCCGTCGCGCCGCGCCATCCACTGTGGTCGCGCGATGTGATGCTGACCGTCGATGGCTCACCGATGGTCGTCGCGCACAGCGTGACGCGCCTGGCGCACAGCCGCTCGGTCTGGCAGGCGATGCGCCGTCTGCGCACCCGGCCGCTGGCCGACCTGCTCTATCACGACACCACGGTGACGCGCTCGATTCTGGTTTGCCGCGCGCTGGGCCGGCGGCACATGCTGCATCGCCTGGCCTGGCAAAGCGGTGCGCAGGCGCCGCTGCCGCCTCGCCTGTGGGCACGCCGTTCGGTGTTCCAGCGGCACGGCGCTGCGTTGCTGGTGAGCGAGGCGTTTTTGCCGCGCTTCTGGGACATGCTGAACTCACAATCGCTGGCGGCGCGATGAAGCTGCAGGGCTTGCCGCCGGTATGGCGCGCGGACACCGAAGTGGTCGTGCTGGGCAGTTTTCCTGGCGCGGCGTCACTGGCTGCGGCGCAATATTATGCGCATCCGCGCAACCAATTCTGGCGTCTG
>JAGXBI010000210.1 GCA_018971155.1 Burkholderiales bacterium | reverse complement strand
GGCCTGAGCGCGCCCCTTCCACATCCCGCCGCGCCCGCGCCAGTGCTGGAGCGCGGACTCGAACGTGAATAGCGTATAAAGCGCTGCAATAGCCGGCAGCAGCGGCGCGTACCCGGGTGCGCAGCGATAGAAGTGCAGCATCGGCAAATAGGCCACCATCATGGCCAGCCAGGCCAGGGCGCCCATCAATTGCGCCGCGCCGCCGCCGAACAGCGCCAGCGCCGGGGGCACGATAAAGGTCAGCAGCAGCGAGGCGATCGTGCCGGCCAGCAGCCACGGCGAATATTTCAGTTGAGCATAGGCCGTGCGCGAGACCATGCGACGAATCTCGCCCAGATTGTCGTAGGGGCGCAGGCTCACGGCGCGCTCGGTCAGGCCAAGCCAGATCGCGCCTTGCTTTTTCATCAGCGCGCCGAGTGAACAGTCGTCGATGATTTCGTCGCGAATCATCTGAATGCCGCCTGCTGTCTCCAGGGCGTCGCGCCGCACCAGCATGCAGCCGCCGGCGGCTGCCGCCATCGGGTGCCGGCGCCGGTTGACCCAGGCAAACGGGTACAGCATCTGGAAGAACAGCACGAAGGCCGGAATCAGTGCGCGCTCGAACCATGCGTCGCAACGCAGCCTGGCCATCAGCGACACCAACACGCGTTGGTCGGACACGGCCCGGGTGACCAGGCGGCGCAGATTGTCCGGCGTGTGAGCGATGTCGGCGTCGGTCAGCAGTAGCCATGCGGGTGCGTTTTCGCTGGCACAGGCATGCGCGATACCTTGATGCACGGCCCACAACTTGCCGGTCCAGCCGCCCGGCAGCGGTGCGCCGCGCAGCACGTCCAGACGTGCCCCGGCGCCGGCCGCCGTCGCGGCGGCGCGGGCGAGCTCGGCGGTGCCGTCGTCGCTCTGGTCGTCGCCCACGACGATCCGGAAGGCGCCCGGGTAATCCTGCCGGCAAAGGCTCTCGACGGTCTGCGCGATCGACTCGGCTTCGTTGCGGGCCGGGATGACCACCGCGACGGCCGGCCAGGCGTCGGGCTCGATCAGCGGGCTGTCGCCGGGCTGGGTGTCGCGTTCCCGGGTGAGCCAGAAGCCGCCGCGCGCGCTGAGCAAATAGATCCAGATGGCCAGCGCGAGGGCGCCGAGCAGGGCGAGTGGGTTCATTTCAGATAGCCGGCGCCGCCAAACCAGTCAAGAGCGTCGCGCAAGCCCTCGGCGTAAGGGCGCGCGCGATAGCCCAGTTCGGCCTGAGCCTTGGCCGAGCTGAAAAACATGTGGTAACGCGACATTTTCAGCCCGTCGACCGTGAGGAAAGGTTCTTTGCCGCTCAGGCGTGCGATGCCTTGCGCCACGTGCGCCAGCGGGTAGAGAGGCCAGCGCGGCAGGGTCAGCGTCGGAGCTTTGCGCCCGGTCATGCGGGCGATCTCGCCGAGCATGTCGCGCAACAGTACGTCGTCGCCCCCCAAAATGTAGCGCTCGCCGATGCGGCCGCGCTCGAGCGCCAGCAGATGCCCTTCGGCGACGTCGTCCACGTGCGCCAGGTTCAGGCCGGTGTCGACGAAGGCGGGAATCTTGCCGAGCGCGGCCTCGACGATGATTCGCCCGGTCGGCGTCGGCTTGATGTCGCGCGGACCGATCGGGGTCGACGGGTTGACGATCACCGCCGGCAGCCCCTGCCGGGCAATCATCTGTTCGACCAGACGCTCGGCCGCGACCTTGCTGCGCTTGTAGATGCCGATGGTCTGCTGTTCGTCGGCCGGCGCGGATTCGGTCACCGGGGCGCTGGCGCCCTGCACGCGCAGCGTGGCGACGCTGCTGGTGTAGACGATGCGCTCGACGCCCTGCCGCAACGCGGCCTGCATGACGGTACGGGTGCCTTCCAGGTTGGCCCGCATGATGTCGGCCGGATCGGACGCCCACAGGCGGTAGTCGGCGGCGACATGCAGCAGGATGCCCACGCCCGAGAGTGCCTTGTCCATCGACGCGGCGTCGCGCATGTCGCCTTCGACAAGTTCGACGTCGAGGCCGCGCAGGTTATCGCGCGGGCTGGCGGCACGCACCAGCGCCCGCACGCGATGACCACGCGCGAGCGCCGCGCGGATCACCGCCGAACCCACGAAACCGGATGCGCCGGTGATCAGCACACGGGCGGAATCGGGCATTTAAGCTTTGTGATGACCGAGTTCGGCGAGCTTGATCTCGACGTGGCGGGAGAAAACATATTCGGCCGGCCGCTGCTGCTCGAAAGAGACGTCGGGCGCCATCTGTCCTTCGGTACGCACGCCGCGCATGGCCACACCGAGCGCGCGCAGCGGATGCGCCATGGTGTCGTTGACCGCCGTGGCTTCGTAGCCGCTATGCACCATGCAGTCGGCGCATTTCTCGTAGTTGCCGGTACCGTATTTGTCCCAATCGGTCGACTCCATCAGCTCGCGATAGGTCTTGGTATAGCCTTCGCCGAGCAGAGAGCATGGGCGTTGCCAACCGAACACGGTGCGCGTCGGGTTGCCCCACGGCGTGCAGTGATAGGTGCGGTTGCCGGCCAGGAAATCGAGAAACAGGCTGGACTGGCTGAACGACCACTCGCGCCCGCCGCGGCCGCGCTTGAGAATGTCGCGGAACAGCTGCTTGGTTTTTTCGCGATTCAGGAAGTGCTGCTGGTCCGGTGCGCGTTCGTAAGCGTAGCCGGGCGAGACGGTGATGCCGTCGATGCCCAGCGACTTGGTCTGATCGAAGAACGCGGCAACCTGCGCCGGTTGGGCGTCGTTGAACAGCGTGCAGTTGATATTGACGCGGAAGCCGCGTTCCTTGGCGAGCTTGATCGCCGCCACGGCACGGTCGTAGACGCCGGTCTGGCAGACCGACTTGTCGTGCATTTCACGGTCGCCATCGAGGTGAATCGACCAGACGAAGAACGGGCTCGGCTCGTAGTCGTCGATCTTCTTCTCGAGCAGCAGCGCGTTGGTGCACAGGTAGACGAATTTACGTCGCGCGATGATGCCCTTGACGATCTCGGGCATTTCCTTGTGCAGCAGCGGCTCGCCGCCGGCGATCGAGACCACCGGCGCGCCGCATTCGTCGACCGCCTCCAGCGCCTCGGCTACCGAAAGACGCTGGTTCAGAATGGGATCCGGATAGTCGATCTTGCCGCAGCCGGCGCACGCCAGGTTGCAGCGGAACAGCGGCTCGAGCATCAGGACCAGCGGGTAACGCTTGGTGCGCTTGATGCGCTGTTTCATCAGGTAGGCGCCGACATACGCCTGTTGCAGAAATGGAATTGCCAAGTTCGGCTCCTATTGCCTTAACCCGCCACCGCGCGCGGCGCCTTGACGGGGGTATCTTCGGTGAGTTCGGTCGGCAGGCGAAACTGAATGGTTTCTTCGATGCCGTCCATGGTGGTCACTTCGACCGGCTCGATTTTGCGCAACGCGTCGATGACGTCTTCGACCATGCGCTCGGGAGCAGAAGCGCCGGCGGTGATGGCTACCGTGCGGGCACCGCGCACCCAGTCGGGATTCAGTTCGCTGCCGTCGGCCAGCAAATAGCTCGGCACGCCGACTTCGGCGCCAATTTCGCGCAGCCGATTCGAGTTCGAGCTGTTGGTCGCACCGACCACCAGCAGCACGTCGGCGCGCGCGCACAGCTCGCGCACCGCCGTCTGGCGGTTTTGCGTCGCGTAGCAGATGTCCTTGGTGTCGGGGCCGACGATATTCGTGAAGCGGCGCTTGAGCGCTGCGATGATGCCGCGTGTCTCGTCGACCGAGAGCGTGGTTTGCGTCACGTACGACACCGGGGTGTCGGACGAGAGGGCGAGCGCGTCGACATCGGCCTCGGTCTGCACCAGGTGGACCGGGCCGTCGATCTGACCCATGGTGCCGAGAATCTCGGGGTGGCCGGCATGTCCGATCAGAATCACTTCACGTCCGCTGGCAACATAATTCTTGCCCTGGATATGCACTTTGGTGACCAGCGGGCAGGTCGCATTGAGCACTTTCAGGCCGCGTTCCTGCGCTTCGACCTCGACGGCCTTGGCCACGCCGTGTGCGCTGAAAATCGTGACCGCGCCGGCTGGCGCTTCCGACAGTTCGTCGATGAAACGGGCGCCCTTGGCCTTCAGCGATTCGACGACGTGCCGATTGTGGACAATCTCGTGACGCACGTAGACCGGCGCGCCGTACTTCTGTAACGCACGCTCGACAATCTCGATTGCGCGAATGACGCCTGCGCAAAAACCGCGAGGTTGAGCAAGGATGACTTGCATGTAGCTCTCCGACTTGGGTCGACCAGTTGGGTAGTCTGACGGAGCGTCGGGCGCTCGTGACCGAACCCTGCTAATTATGGGCAGCAGCGATTGTAACCCCCGCCGGGGATTATTGCTCGATCCGGGGCGGCCGGGCGTCACCGATCCGGTACTTATTTCCCGAAACGCGCATTATGCGCCGCCAGGTACTTGATCAGTCCGTCGATGCCGTTGCGCGCGATCTGGTCGGCGAATTGCTGGCGGTAGATTTGAATCAGCCATGCGCCCATCATATCGATATCGTAAATCTTCCAGCCCTCGCTGGTGCGACCCAGACGATAGCCGACCTCGAGATCGTCGCCGGAGCCGCTCACGCGGGTGTTGACGACCGCATCGGTTCCATTGGCGCTGAGGGTGGCCGGCGAGAAGTGAAACGTCAGCTCCTGGCCGCGCAGTTGCGTCAACTGGAGCGCGTAGGTATGCACCAGCACCGTCTGGAACTGCTCGAACAACTGCTGCTGCTGCGCCGGCGTCGCTTTGTTCCAGGCCGCGCCGACCGCCAGGCGGGTGGTGCGGCGAAAATCGGTGTAGGGGAGGAAGTCGCGCTCGACCACCTTGACGGTAGCCAGGACGTCGCCCGCGCGCGAGGCCGGGTCGGCCTTGGCGGCCTTGACGACGGTTTCGACCGCTTGCTTGACCGCCGTGTTCGGATTGGCCGTGCCGGTTTGCGCCAGTGCGCCGGTCATGGTCAACGCCGTCATCAATGCCATTAGAAATTTCTTCATCCGCTTACCTTGTGCCATCGTTGGATTGGGTGCCGCAGCCGCCGTGCGGCAGCGCTGGCCCGGTATACTACCGGCGATTCCCCATCTCTTCAGGATTCTGCATGCTGACTTCGATCATCGTGCGCGTGGTTCGGTTCTCGACACGGCACGCGTATCTGGTCATCGCCGCCTCGTTGTTGCTGGCGGCAGCGAGCTGCTTTTATGTGGCTTCTCATTTCGCCATCAATACCGACATATCCGGCCTGATCGACAGTCACACGGCGTGGGCCCAGCGCGACAAGGCCATCGATCGCGCTTTTCCGCAACGCTCGGACACCACGCTCGTGGTGATCGAATCGCCATCCGCAGAATTTGCCAACCGCGCGGCGGCCGAATTGGCCGCGAAGCTGGCCGGCGAGCCGCAGTTCTTCCGGTCCGTCAGCCGGCCGGGCGCGGGCGGGTTTTTCGCGCGCAACGCGCTGCTGTTCGCCTCGCGCGACGATTTGGCGAGCCTGAGCAAAAAGCTGCTCGATGCCAAACCCTTGCTGAACCGGCTGGCCGGCGACCCGACGCTTACCGGCCTGGCCAATTTGCTGTCGGTCACGCTCCAAACGCCCCTGCTGACCGGTCAGGTGCATCTGTCCGACATGGCCGGACTGCTGTCGCACAGCGCGGATACGGTCGACGCCGCGCTGGCCGGGCGTCCGGCGGGGCTGTCATGGCGCACGCTGGTCGAGCCCGATGCGGTGCCGCGCAGCTTCGTCGAGGTGCAGCCGGTGCTGGACTATGCGGCGCTGGAGGCTGGCGCCGCCGCATCCGAGCGGATTCGCGCCACCGCCGAAGCGTTGCAGTTGCGGCAAAAATACGGTGCGACGGTCCGCCTGACCGGCTCCCAACCGCTGGCCGACGAAGAATTCGGTTCGGTGGCACAAGGCGCGGTGCCCAATGCGATCGCCACCTTGCTGGCGGTGCTGGTGGTGCTGTGGCTGGCGGTGCGCTCGGGCAAGATGGTTATCGCGGTATTCATCACGCTGTTGGCCGGCCTGGCGGTGACGGCCGCGCTCGGCCTGTGGATGGTAGGCGCCCTGAACATGATTTCGGTGGCGTTTGCCGTCCTTTTCGTCGGGATCGGCGTCGATTTCGGTATCCAGTTTGCGGTGCGCTACCGGGAGGAGCGGCATCGGCACGGGGACCTCGACATGGCGTTGGCCAGCGCCGGACGGTCGATTGCGATGCCGCTGTCGCTGGCGGCGGCGGCCACCGCGGCGAGCTTCTTCTCGTTTTTGCCGACTCACTACCGGGGCGTGGCTGAACTGGGGCAGATCGCGGGCGTCGGCATTCTGTGCGTTGCGTTCCCTTCGAGCATCACTTTGCTGCCGGCGCTCATCCGCGTGCTGGGGCCGGTGAGCGAGCGTGTCGCGCCGGGATTTCGCTGGCTTGCGCCGGTCGACGACTTCACCCAGCGCCACCGTCGACCGTTGCTGTTCGGCACGCTGGCGCTGGTGTTGGCGGGATTGCCGTTGCTGTTGCACCTGCGCTTCGATTTCAATCCGTTGCACCTGAAGGATCCGCATACCGAATCGATGGCGACGCTGCTCAAGCTGGCCGATTCACCGCAAACCGGCGTCAACGACGTGCAGGTTCTGGCGCCGTCGCTGACGGCCGCCGATGCTGACGCGGCCAGACTGCGCCGCTTGCCGCA
>JAGXBI010000209.1 GCA_018971155.1 Burkholderiales bacterium | reverse complement strand
CTGCGGGCGCCGCTTCGGCCGCCGCCGCGGACGGCGTCGCGCGGGGGGCAGCTCGCACGTCCCCACCGCCCGACGGAGCCATGCCGCCCGCACCGTTCGACGATGCGCTCAGCAAGGGACGAAATGCCGCCATGCGCAGCAACGCCATGGAAAATCCGCTGTGTTCGTCTGGCGCCAACCCGAGCTCGCTGCGCGCGCGGGTCACGATTTGATAGTGCAACTGGACTTCTTCAGGGGTGAACAGCCCCGCCAGGCGGCGCACGTCGGCGGCCTCCGGCCAGTCGTCTGACACCGCGTCGGGCGCCATTTGCGCCAGCGCGACCTTGTGCAGCAGGCTGCCCATGTCCTGCAGGGCCGCCGAGAAGGAGAAGCTGCGGCTGGCAAGTTCGTCGGCCAGATCGATCAGATCCTTGGGCGTGCCGGCATGCAGGGCATCGAGAATCCGCACCAGCACGCTTTGATCGATCGCGCCGAGCATGCCGCGCACCGCTTCTTCGCTGACCGGTCCGGCCGCGTAGGCGATCGCCTGGTCGGTCAGCGACAACGCGTCGCGCATGCTGCCGTTGGCAGCCTTGGCCAGCAGCCGCAATGCCTGGTTGTCGAAGGCAATCTGCTCCTCGCCCAGGATATGTGCCAGGTGATCGACGATGTGGCCCGCCGGCATTTGCTTGAGATTGAACTGCAGGCAGCGCGACAGCACCGTGACCGGGATCTTCTGCGGGTCGGTGGTCGCCAGGATGAACTTGACGTGCGCCGGCGGTTCTTCGAGCGTCTTGAGCATCGCGTTGAAGGCGTGGCCGGTGAGCATGTGCACTTCATCGATCATGTAGACCTTGAAGCGGGCATCGACAGGTGCGTAAATCGCCTTTTCGAGCAGCGAGGTCATCTCGTCGACCCCGCGATTGGACGCCGCGTCCATCTCGACGTAATCGACGAAGCGCCCCGCGTCGATCGCCTGGCAAGCCCTGCAAACGCCGCACGGCTGAGCCGTGATGCCGGTCTCGCAATTGAGCGCCTTGGCCAGGATGCGCGACAAGGTGGTCTTGCCGACGCCGCGCGTGCCGGTGAAAAGGTAGGCATGGTGCAGGCGCTGCTGCTCGAGCGCATGCGTCAAGGCCCGCACCACGTGCTCCTGGCCGACCAGCGTCGAGAATCCTTTGGGGCGCCATTTGCGCGCGAGTACTTGATAAGTCATGGCAAAATTGTAACAAATCAGCGCGTGGACAAGTGACCGGATCGCGGCCGCGGCAGCGCATCGGGAGACGCCGTCACGACGGGTTCGCAACGAACTTTCGAGCAAGCTGGCAGGGAAGGTGGAGGGTGACGAGCCTGACCCTCGGCACTGGCAGAAAACGGCTGTGGCTGCTTCGTTCCCGACCTGACCAGATTGGCCGCGCCGCCATGCGAGGAGGCCCGTCACCGGCGGATTCTACCAGAGCCTTGCCTGCGAGTCTGCAATTGCGCGCGTATTTCGAGATGGCAAGGCTGCGCAGAGGCGACCGATTTCCGCTAAGATTGGCGGAAACTGCGCTGGAAAATCGCTTGATTTCAGCGGCGCAGCCCTAACCTGAAGGCTGGAAGCATCAATGCCTTTTCTGCCCCGGTGCAGTGTGCCGCCGCAGAATCGATATTGCCTAAACCCCTTCTCCCGGCGCGGTCGCTGTCTGGCGCACCAGGGTTTTTCGATTAGTTAGACGAGGCACTTAAAAAAATGAGCGAGCACATCAAACACGTCACCGACGCATCTTTCGATCAGGAAGTCCTGAAGTCGGACAAGCCTGTGTTGCTGGATTTCTGGGCCGAGTGGTGTGGCCCGTGCAAGATGATTGCACCGATTCTCGAGGAGATCGCTGCCGATCCGAATTTTTCCAGCCGTGTGCAGGTCGCCAAACTTGACGTCGACAACAACCAGGCCACGCCGCCGAAATTTGGCATCCGAGGCATTCCGACGCTGATCCTGTTCAAGAACGGCGCGGTCGCGGCGCAGAAAGTCGGCGCACTGTCGAAATCGCAACTGACCGCTTTCCTGGACGGCAATCTGTAAGCAGCTGTAGTGCATTTGCCACAGCCGGCATGCGGCGTATCGAGGGCTTCTTGCCGAACGCGCCGCATGCGCTATAATCCGTCCAGACAGATCCTATAAATAGTTCTTCGAGCGTTCGCTCACTTTTTTCCCTTGTCCTTCCTGCTCGTCCCCGCGACGGCATCTCCGTATGCATTTATCCGAACTTAAGTCCTTGCATGTCTCCGAGCTCCTCGAAATGGCCAACGGCCTCGAGGTCGAGAACGCGAATCGCATGCGCAAACAGGAATTGATGTTTGCCATTCTGAAGAAGCGCGCCAAGCTGGGGGAAACCATCTTTGGCGATGGTACGCTCGAAGTGCTGCCCGACGGCTTCGGTTTTCTGCGCTCGCCCGAGACCTCCTATCTCGCGAGCCCCGACGACATCTACATCAGTCCGTCGCAAATCCGCCGCTTCAATCTGCATACGGGCGACACGATCGAAGGCGAAGTTCGCACCCCCAAGGACGGCGAGCGCTACTTCGCACTGGTCAAGGTCGACAAGGTCAACATGCATCCGCCCGAGGCCTCGAAACATAAGATCATGTTCGAGAATCTCACGCCGCTGCATCCGAACAAGCCGCTGCTGCTCGAGCGCGACATCAAGGGCGAGGAAAACATCACGGGCCGCATCATCGACATGATCGCCCCGATCGGCAAGGGCCAGCGCGGCCTGCTGGTCGCTTCGCCGAAGTCGGGCAAGACCGTCATGCTGCAGCACATCGCGCATGCGATCACGTCGAACCATCCGGACGTCACGCTGTTCGTACTGTTGATCGACGAACGCCCCGAGGAAGTCACCGAGATGCAACGCTCGGTGCGCGGCGAAGTCATCGCGTCGACTTTCGACGAGCCCGCCACGCGTCACGTGCAGGTCGCGGAAATGGTGATCGAAAAAGCCAAGCGCCTGGTCGAAATGAAACAGGACGTGGTGATTCTGCTGGACTCGATCACCCGTCTGGCACGCGCCTACAACACGGTCATTCCGGCCTCGGGCAAGGTGCTGACCGGCGGTGTCGACTCCAACGCGCTGCAACGGCCCAAGCGCTTCTTCGGCGCGGCCCGCAATGTCGAGGAAGGCGGCTCGCTGACCATCATCGCCACTGCCCTGATCGAAACCGGCAGCCGGATGGACGATGTGATCTATGAAGAGTTCAAGGGCACCGGCAACATGGAAGTCCACCTGGAACGCCGTCTGGCCGAAAAGCGGGTCTATCCGGCGATCAATCTGAACAAATCGGGCACCCGCCGCGAGGAACTGCTGGTCAAGCCGGAAATCCTGCAAAAGATCTGGGTGCTGCGCAAGCTCATCTACGACATGGATGAGATCGAGTCGATGGAATTCCTGCTGGGCAAGGTCAAGCAAACCAAGAACAACGCCGAATTCTTCGACATGATGCGACGCGGCGGCTGAGCTTCGCGCGCGGCGCATTGCCGCTCTTCGAAAACCGGTCGTCACCCGCGACCGGTTTTTTTATGCCAGTCGGACTGGCTCAGCGATAGCCCACGCGATCGAGAATCCGCTGCGCGGCCGGTACGCTGGCGGCAATCTTGCCGATCGGCACCGTCTCGGCCTTGAAATCGCCCAACGCGGCGAGCGCCGGATTGTTCAGTTTCACCTCCTTGACCACTGGCCATTCGTTATTGCCATTGGCGAAATACGCCTGCGCCTGGTCGCTCGCCAGATACTCGAGGAATTCGATCGCCGCGGCGCGGTGTGGCGCATGCCTGGCCACGCCGGCGCCCGCGACGTTCAGGTGCGTGCCCTGCCCGTTCTGGTCCGGCCACACAAATCCTACCCGGGACATCAACGCCCGATCCTGCGGTCGCGGCGAGCGCGCCAGGCGCACATAATAGTAGGAGTTGGTCAGCGCCACGCCGCACTCGCCGCTGGCAACCGCCTTGATCTGATCGGTATCGCCGCCGCGAGGCGGGCGGGCCGCGTTCGCGACCATGCCGCGGGCCCATGTCTCGGTGGCCGCTTCGCCATTGCGCGCGATAAGCGCGCTCACCAGCGACAGCATATAGGGATGCGCCCCCGAACGAGTGCACACCTTGCCGCGATTTTTCGGATTGGCCAGCGACGCATAGGTGGATACGTCCTGCGGCCTGACGGTGTCCCTGTTATAGACAATCACGCGCGCGCGCGTGGAAAACCCGAACCACTCGACGCCTTGCGGACTGTCGCCGGCATGCCATTTGGCGGGAATCCGCTGCGCCAGCACCCGCGATTTGATCGGCTGGAACAACCCGGCGCGCTGGGCGGCCGCCAGCCGGGCGGCGTCGACCATCAGGATCACATCGGCGGGACTGCGCTGCCCCTCGCTTCTCAAGCGCTCGAAAATCGCATTGTCGTCAGCCTCGATGCGGTTGATTCTTATGCCGGTTTGCTCCGTGAAATTTCGATATAGCGCTTCATCTGCCTGATAATGCCGCGCCGAATACAGATTCAGCACCCGATCCTGCGCCTGGCCGTTCGCGGCACCCGCGAACGCCGCCAGCAGCCCAGCCCCTACCCTGAGAAACAATCGATTCATCAATTCACCCTCGCACGTTCGTTTTGCGCAATCTCAACTTGCGAGGACAGCTTAGGGATATCGAGAATAATTGTAAATAATTCTCATTAATTATAGGAATAGAGGAATGCCTCGCACCGCAGGTCCAAGCAGAAGTGCCGCAATCCTCGTAGAATTGCGCAGCGCATTCGTTGGAGCCCGGTTTGTCACCCGCAACACTTTTTGCCCGCAGATCCATGTCTCGCGGGGTCAGTCGTTCTTTGCCAGTCATTCTTGCGTGCGTGTTGAGCGCATGCGCGAGCACTCCCCGCCCGACTATCGCGCCACAGCCGCTGGCGCAACACGTCCAGCCTGCCGCGCCCGCAGTCATGCCGCCGGCCGCGCCACGCCACCTGAAAATCGGCTTGGCACTCGGCGGCGGCGCGGCGAGAGGGTTTGCGCACATCGGCGTCATCAAAGCGCTGGAGGCGCACGGCATTCATCCGGATCTGATCGTGGGCACCAGCGCCGGCAGCGTGGTCGGCGCGTTGTATGCATCGGGCCTGAGCGGCCTGCAACTGAACCGGATCGCGATTTCGATGGACGAGGCCGCGATCAGCGACTGGGCGCTGCCGTTTCGTTCCCGCGGCATGCTGCGCGGCGTCGCCCTGCAGGACTACGTCAATCATCTGCTGCATAGTCGTCCGATCGAGCGCATGCCGATACCGCTGGGCATCGTGGCCACGGACCTGCAGACCGGTCAGCCGATTCTGTTCCGGCGCGGCAACACGGGCATGGCGGTGCGCGCCTCGAGCAGCGTGCCGACGCTTTTCGAGCCGGTTCGCATCGCCGGGCACGATTATGTCGACGGTGGCCTGGTGGCGCCGGTGCCGGCCGAATACGCTCGCCGCATGGGCGCCGATTTCGTGATTGCCGTCGATATTTCGGCTCAGCCGGCAGCCCAGGCGACTGGCAACTCGCTCGATGTGCTGCTGCAGACGTTCGCCATCATGGGCCAGTCGATCAAACAGTATGAGCTCACCCAAAACGCCGATGTCGTCATTCGCCCGGCACTGGCATCGATGCGAGCCGACGATTTCCATGCTCGCAATCAGGCGATTCTGGCCGGCGAGGCGGCAGTCGACCACGATTGGCCCGAGATCGAGCGCAAACTGGCCAATGCGCAAGGCGCGGTGAACGTGGCGGCGACCCGGAGCAATCGCCTGGCTCAACCCCAATAAACAAAAACCTCGCCGCGAGCGGCGAGGTTTTTCGGCTGATCCGGATCGGCGAACCGCCTCACATCGGCGGGTTGCGCTTGAACAATTCCTGCACCCGCTTCAAGTCGGGCGGCGTCACGTCGGCCTTGGTGTTGAGCATGCGCACCCGGCGCGCGCCTTCGAAGCGACGCAGCCAGTAGGCCTGATGCATGTCGTCGATACGAATTTCGCCGCCGGTGGCAGGCGAATGCACGAATTTGTTGTCGCCGATATAGATACCGACGTGGGAGACCTGACGCCGGCGGGTCGTGTCGAAAAACACCAGATCGCCCGGCTTGAGGTCGTTGGATGCGACGCGCTCGCCGACGTGGCTCATTTCCACTGCCCGACGGGGCAGCAGAAAACCCAGCGTATCCTTGAACACGTAACGCACGAAGCCACTGCAGTCGAGTCCGCTATCGGGCGTGTTGCCGCCCCATTTGTAGCGCACACCGATCATGTTCAATGCGCCCACGACCACTTCACCGGCTTTGTCTGCAACGTTGGACAGGAATTTGCGGGCCGGCTTGGGCGAGGCGGCCACCGTGCTCGATTGCGCGGGCGATGCGGTGGCGTCCTGGGCGTTGAGCGCTTTCAGGATTTTTGCGACCTGCGCTTCCTGCAACGACTTGCCGGTGCTTGCCTGATTGGTCACCGCGCCAGGGGTCGCGCCCTGGGATACCTGGAAAGACTGGCTGACGTTGTTGGAGGCCTGTTCGATCGCGGCGTTGGCAACGCCATTGATCGACGACGGCGAAGCGCTTGCCACCGGCGCGTCGATGTGGTCTTTGAGCAACGGGCTGGAATTATAGGGATCGTCGGCATGAGCGGTCATCGATCCGGCGAACAGGCCTGCAGCGAAAAGGGCAGAAATTAGGGACCTGA
>JAGXBI010000208.1 GCA_018971155.1 Burkholderiales bacterium | reverse complement strand
GGGCGTAATGAGATGGTCACCCCCACCCTACACGCGGGTTACGCTGTAGGGTGTTTTTCTTTCTGGAGGCCATCATGCAGAATGTTACGCTGGTTGGAATCGATCTAGGCAAGCACTCGTTTCACCTTCATGGTCAGGACCGGCACGGCAAGGCCGTGTTTCGCAAGAAGGTGAGCCGCAAGCAACTGGTCGAGTTTTTCGCTACGTTTCACGCCTGCACGCTGGTCATGGAGGCCTGTGCCGGGGCCCATCACATGGCCCGCCAACTGGCCGGGTTCGGACACCAGGTCAAGCTTATCTCCCCCCAGTTCGTGCGGCCCTTCGTCAAGAGCAACAAGAACGACTTCGTGGACGCCGAGGCGATCTGCGAGGCGGCGTCGCGCCCGTCCATGCGGTTCGTCACGCCCAAGACGGAGTCGCAGCAAACCTTGTCGGCCCTGCACCGGGTCCGTGAGTCACTGGTGCGCGATCGCACCAAAACTATCAACCAGATACACGGCTTCCTACTGGAGTTCGGCATCAGCCTGCCGGTTGGCAACGCTGTCATCACGCGTCTGCCGGCTGTGCTCGCCGAACATCGGTTACCGCCGCGCCTGATCGCGATCCTCGAACGCCTGCACGCTCACTTCAAGTACCTCAGTGAGCAGATTGGCGAAATCGACAAGGAGATGGCCCGCCAGCTCGCCGATGACGAGCTCGGCTGCCGCCTGCTGTCGATCCCAGGCGTCGGCCCTATTACAGCCAGTGTGCTTGCCAGCGAGATGGGCGATGGTCAGCAGTACGGGTCCAGCCGCGATTTCGCTGCGTCGATTGGCTTGGTGCCGCGCCAGTACAGTACTGGCGGCAGGGCCAACCTGCTGGGGATCAGCAAGCGGGGGGACAAGAATCTCCGGCGCCTGCTAGTCCAGTGTGCCCGCTCCTACATGCAGCGACTCGATCGGCACAGCGGTCGGCTCGCCGACTGGGTCCGCGCCATGCTGAGGCGACGGCACTCGAACGTGGTGGCCTGCGCGTTGGCGAACAAGCTGGCGCGCACCGCGTGGGCGCTGGCGACTCGTCGCACCACCTTCGATGCGGGCGCGAGCGCCATGCCTGCCTAAGTACCCGATTGCACAACACGCTTTACCGAAGTCCACCCACCTGGTTTTGCGACCGCTGAAATTGGATGACGTGAACGGCACACCGGCCTGACGGACAACCTGACATAAAGAACGGCTCTCGAAGCCGCGGGCGTTTTAAGGACCGTCAGGCGCGACTCTCATCGTGGCGCGGGGAGCGATCCCCACAACGACGCCGGATAGATTTACGCAAGCCAATCACAACGTCAAAAATCAGTGTTGCAAAAATGGGGGTGACCATAGATTCTTTATCGACATCGCCAACGCGATCGTGATCAAACTGTTCCTGGCGCTGCCGATCTACGCGTAAGCCCCGTGCCGCGGGCCATCGGCTGCGGCGCGAGCGTCGATTGAATGTCGCGCGTGGCGATGCGGCCTTCGGCGGATCGAAGCCCGAGGCCGCTTTTGCTTTCTTATTGCTTCAGTTTCGCGCGGGCCGCGGCAATCGCTTGCGTGACCTGATCTGGCGCAGTGCCGCCGATATGATTGCGGCTTGCCACCGACCCCTCGAGCGTCAGGTAATCGAACACGTCAGCCGAGACCAGCGGCGAAAATGCCTGCAGCTCGGCCACCGTCAGATCCGCCAGATCGATGCCGCGATCCGCGCAGACCCGCACCGCGTGAGCCACGGCTTCGTGCGCGTCGCGAAACGGCAGGCCTTTCTTGACCAGGTAGTCGGCCAGATCGGTGGCGGTCGAAAAGCCTTGCAGCGCCGCATTGCGCATCGCCTCGGGCTTGACCGTGATGCCGGCGACCATTTCCGCGAAGATGCGCAGCGTGTCGGCGACCGTGTCGACCGTGTCGAACAGCGGTTCCTTGTCTTCCTGATTGTCCTTGTTGTAAGCCAGGGGCTGGCCTTTCATGAGCGTCAGCAGCGCCATCAGGTGGCCGTTGACGCGCCCGGTCTTGCCCCGCGCGAGTTCGGGCACGTCGGGATTTTTCTTTTGCGGCATGATCGAGCTGCCGGTGCAGAAACGGTCGGCGATGTCGATAAAGCCGACGCGCGGGCTCATCCATAGCACCAGCTCTTCGGAAAAGCGCGACACGTGCGTCATGATCAAGGCCGCCGCGGCACAGAACTCGATTGCGAAATCGCGATCGGACACCGCGTCGAGCGAATTGCGGCAGACCTCGTCGAAGCCGAGGGTTTTCGCCACGCGTTCGCGGTCGATCGGATAGCTCGTGCCGGCCAGGGCGGCCGCGCCCAGCGGCAGTCGGTTGGTGCGCTTGCGGCAATCGGCCATGCGCTCGCTGTCGCGGCTGAACATTTCGACGTAAGCGAGCAGATGATGGCCGAAGGTCACCGGCTGAGCCACTTGCAGGTGCGTGAAGCCGGGCAAAATGGTGGCCGCATTGCGCTCGGCCAGATCCAGCAGCGAGCCGCGCAACTGCGCCAGCAGCTCGCCGATGCGGTCGATTTCGCTGCGCAGCCACAGGCGGATGTCGGTGGCCACCTGGTCATTGCGCGAGCGCCCAGTGTGCAGCCGCTTGCCGGCGTCACCGATCAGGTGCGTCAGCCGCGCCTCGATATTCAGATGCACATCCTCGAGATCGAGCGACCACTCGAACTCGCCGCGCTCGATTTCACCGCGAATCTGCGTCAGTCCGCGCTGGATGTCGGCCAGGTCCTGAGTGCTGATGATGCCCTGGGCGGCCAGCATGTCGGCGTGCGCCAGCGAACCCTCGATATCGAACAGGCCGAGCCGCTTGTCGAAAAATACCGAGGCGGTATACCGCTTGACCAGCTCGGACATGGGTTCGGAAAAACGGGCCGACCAGGCCTCGCCCTTTTTGGAGAGTTGGGATGTCATCGTCGTCAGGCGTCAAGAAATGGGGAGCCGGCCTGCCGGCAAGTCCGGCGGAGCGAGCGGCAGGCGAATCGGGGGATTATAGCAACCGCGGCCAGCCGGCGGGCGCCCTTTGGGTTTGGGGCGCCTGCGGCGTGCGGGCTAGCTACCGGCCGGCACAGACGCCGTGCAGCGCCTCTTCCAGTGCTGCGCGATGCAGCTTGTCGAGGTGGGCCTGATGGGCTTGCTGCCGGGCAGCGCGAATCAGGCGCGCGGCGCATGCGGGGCGCGGCAGCGCCGTAACGGGTGCAGCCTGGGCAAGTCCGTCGAGCAGGCTCACCGTGAGGCGATCCAGACGTGGACGAAGATCTTTCACCAGATCGGGCGTCGCACCCGGCGGCGGCCCGTCGTGGCGCCAGCGATCGAGCAGCACTGACTGAATCAATTTGCTCGCGGCGATCTGGTTTTCAAAAAACTGTCGCGCCTGGGCGGGATTGACGCCATGCGACGGCGCAAGGCGTTCGACTTCGGACAGCAGCGCTTGCTCGCGTGCGGTGTCTTCGACCGGTTTGCGCGACTGCCATTTGGCGCGGGCGACCTCGTCGCCGATGCGCAGGCGCTCGATGACCGCATGCAGCAGGGGATCCAGCGCCGGATCGCCGGGTGTGCCGGCCCAGGCTCGTACGGTGCCGGCCAATACGAATAACGACAGCGCGCCGCTCAGAACAAAACGTGAATAGCGAGACATGGCAATAGGTGCATTAAGTAGCGGGGAGCACCGCGCCATGATAAATCACCGGGCCGCTCGGGCCATTCGGATCGGGCGACCCGCCCAGCGGCTCGACGCTGATGGCCAACGCCGGGAATTGCGGTGCCTGCGCCAGGCGCAGCACCAGCGGGCCCTGCTCGGGCAGGACGCCGAGCGAATGGGGGTGACCGCCACTGGGCAGGCCCCACAGCTGCAGGCTTTGATTCGGCTTGAGCGGATAACTGGCCAGCCGCTCGAGCACCAGCGTGCGCTGGGCCGGATTCCAGCTCACCAGCATGCCGGCATGCGCCTGATTGTCGTTGAGCACGGCCACGTATCGAGGCGCCTGCGGCGGGGAGAGGCCGGGCAACAGGCTGCGCACGGCAAACACGAGGGCGAGTACGGTTGCAAACGAAGCGGCAAGCGCCCACTTGCGCCAGAAGTCGAGGCGCGACCATAACGGTGCGGCGGTCGCGGCGCGCACCACGGGCTCGGCTGCGCCCGGCAGGGCGCCCTCCAGAACGAGCTGCTTGCGCACACCGTGCCAGACATGCGCACCCGGCGCATGCGCGGGTATCAGCTCCGGCAGGGCCGCGAGGCGATCCTGCCAGTCCAGCAATGCGCGTCGCACGGCGTGGTCGCGTAGCGCGAGCGTCTCGAGCCGCCGTCGCGCGCCTCCGCGCAGCGTACCCAGCGCGTATTCGGCGGCCAGGCGATCGAGTAGATCCGGATAGTGGGCAGGATTCATCTCAGCCCTCCAGACAGGTTTTGAGTTTGGCCAGACCGCGCCGGATCCACGATTTGACGGTACCCAGCGGTGTTTGCATGATCTGCGCCACATCTTGATGCGGCAGCTCGCGCAGGTACGCCAGCGCGATCGCCTGGCGCTGCGCGACTTCCAGTGCGTCGAGGCAGTGCCCCAGCCGGGTCGCGCCCTGGCTCAGCAGCGCGCGTTCGGCAGGATCGGGCTCGAAGCTCGGCAGCAGATTGTCCAAGGTGTCATTCCATTCCGTTTCATGGTCGCCGACGCGACGCAAATAATCGAGCGCGCGATGGCGCACGATCGTGCTCATCCACGTCATCGGCGCCGACAGGCCGGGGCGGTAATCCTTGGCAAAGCGCCATATGTTGATATAGCTCTCTTGCAGCACTTCCTCGGCCCACTCGCGCTTGATCAATATACGCAGCGCAAGCCCAAATAGTTTCGCTGCGGTCAAATCGTAGAGAGCATGTAGCGCGTCGGCGTCCTGCCGGGCCACCAGCTCGATGAGCTTCAGCAGGCGGCTGCTGTCGGCCTCGGACGTGTCGGTTGTCGTAGGAATTGGCACGCATGTCACCCGAAATAGATGCCGCTATCTTAGCGGAATTTGTCGGGCGAGGGCATGGCATGCATCCACTCGGCGAGTCCTTGCGTATATGAGGCAGGGAGGTGCTCCCTTAATGGTGCTAACAAAACCCGGACCGCTGCCCGGCCGCCCGTGGGCGGGGCCGTCTGGCCGGATTTTGTTGGCGCGTATTCACACAATGGAGGTTGCCATGCAAGACAATAAACTTGAAAAAGAAGGTCGGCGCGGTTTCATGCGGACTCAAGGGCTGATCACATTGGGCACGATGGCGGCGGTGACCCTCGGCCGCAGCGGCGGCGCCTGGGGGGCGACGATGTCCAAGAATCCCGAGAGCGATGTCTCGATCCTGAATACCGCGCTGGCGCTTGAATACCAGGCAATCGCGGCCTATCAGGTGGGCGCGCAAAGCGGCTTGCTGCAAAAGCCGGTGCTGGACGTGGCCGTCAAATTCCAGGGCCAGCATAAGGCGCATGCGCAGGCGCTCGCCGGATTGATCCACAAGATGGGCGGCACGCCGGTGGAGGCCATGAAGGCTGCCGACTATCATTTTCCGGTGGAGAAACTCAAGACGCAGGCCGACGTGCTGCAGTTCGCCGCCGGCTTGGAGAAGGGCGCCGCCAGCGCATATTTGGGAGCCGTTCCGGTGTTTCACGACAAGGACCTGTCCAAGGCCGCCGCCAGTATTCTGGGCGACGAAACCATGCACTGGGCGATCCTGCTCAATGCGCTGGGTCAGGATCCGGTGCCGGCTGCCTTCATCGGCTGAGTCGGATACCTGGCGATGACAGGCCGTGGCACGCGCGCCGGCAAACTGCGCGCGGGCCCGGCTGCCATGAGCAATTAGCCTGTGTTGCGCAGGCCCGCGGCAATGCCGTTGATGGTCAGGTGGATGCCGCGCCGCACGCGCTCGTCGCTGGTGCCCGAGCGATGCCGCCGCAGCAGTTCGACCTGCAGGTGATTGAGCGGATCGAGATAGGGGAAGCGGTTCTTGATCGAGCGCGCCAGGAGCGGATTGTCGGCCAGCCGTTGCGCCTGTCCGGTGATCAGCGACAGCGCGTGCGCAGTGCTTTCCCATTCGTGCACGATCCGGTTGAAAACCATGGTGCGCAATTCGGTGTCGGGTACCAGTTCGGCGTAACGGGAGGCGACCGCCAGGTCGGTCTTGGCCAGCACCATGTCCATATTGGACAACAGGTTGGCGAAGAACGGCCAGCGCTTGTACATCTGCTGCAATACCGACAGGCGCCTGGCGCGTTCGGCTTCGTCCTTGCCGGCGTCCAGGTAGGCTCGCACGGCGCTGCCGAAGCCGAACCAGCCGGTCAGCAGCAAGCGGCACTGGCCCCACGAGAAACCCCATGGAATCGCACGCAGGTCCTCGATGCGACGATGGTTCGGATCGTTGAATTTGCGGGAGGCCGGGCGTGAGCCGATATTGAGTTCGGCAATCTCGGCGATCGGCGTGGCAGCGAAAAAGTAATCCTTGAAACCGGGCGTTTCGTAGACCAGCGCGCGGTAAGCCGCGAATGCCCCGTCCGACAGGGTCTGCATGACTTTTTCGAACGCGGCCAGCCGCGCCGGCTGATTCCGGTTGGGCAGCAGCGTGGCCTCGAGCGTGGCCGCGACGATGGTCTCGAGATTGCGCCGGCCGATTTCCGGATTGGCGAACTTGCTGGCGATGACCTCGCCCTGCTCGGTCAGCCGGATGTGGCCGTTGACGGTGCCCGGC
>JAGXBI010000207.1 GCA_018971155.1 Burkholderiales bacterium | reverse complement strand
CGGCCACGACGCCTGACGTCGTGGCCGCCGTCTGTCGAAGCCTTTTACAAATTGATGCAAAATTTTTGTGCGAATGTCCGTTGGTCCGCGACGTGTTTCAACTAGCATGTTGACGCTGAATCCCCTTGCCGGGATTTTCGTCGTCACGCGCCCCACGCATGCCAGGAGACATTCATGCCATTCAACGCCAGCGCCCTGCAGGATCTGCATCAAGCCAATGTCGAACTTGGTGCAAGCCTCGGTCATATTTGCCTCGAGCAGGCGGGCCACATGCAGGCCGGTGCATTGCAGAATGTTCAGGCGAGCGCCGCCGCGCTGTGCGAGTCGATGAGCGCCATCGCCGGCGCCGCTGACGCGGCCACCGCAATGTCACTGCAGATGCAGCTGGTGCGTCAACAAACCGAGCACGCGGGCAATTTCTGGCGGGACTTCCTGAGCGAGACGCAGGACCGCCAACAGACGGCCCTGGAACATTTGAATGAGGCGATGCGCCGTTGGCAGGATGATTGCGCCAACGCGATCGAGCGCATCGCGGACACCACGCCTGCGATCTGCGCGACCGGCATGATGTGCCAGCCGTTGAACATTGCGGCGCAACAGGTATTGGACGTCGTCACCGCCACGTTCGGCGGCTTGCGATCCGGGCTCGCCGCCAAACCGGCGCCAGCTGCCGCGGTAACGGCAGTTGCGCCGCGCGCGCGACGCGTCGCCTGAGTTTCGGCGCGCCCCCGCGCGCTTATTTGTAGACGATATCGGCGCGCCGGTTCTCGGCCCAGGCCGCTTCGTCATGGCCCAGCGCCCGCGGCTGCTCCTTGCCCAGGCTCACCGCTTCCATCTGATTGTTCGGCACGCCGAGCAGCGCCAGATATTTCAGCACGGCTTCGGAACGCTTCTCGCCCAGCGCCAGGTTGTATTCGCTGGTACCCCGCTCGTCGGTGTTGCCCTGAATCAGGATATGCTGCTGAGGGTGGGCAATCAGGTATTTGGCGTGAGCTTCGAGCAGGCTTTGAAACTCGGGCTTGACCGTATAGCTGTCGAAGTCGAAGTAGATGCTGCGCTTGGCCAGCGGACTATTCGGGTTGTTCAGGTTGTCGGGATTGTTCAATTCGCTGGTCTGCGTGGTGACCGGGGCGACCCCTTGGGACTGCGAAGTGCCGTTGCCGCTGCCATTGCCCGCACTCGTGATCGGCGCCGGCTCGGTCTTGTTGCCGGAGGAACACGCGGCCAGCAGCGTGACGCAGGCAATCACGAGAAAGTTGCGAAGTGCAGTGTGCATAAAGACCTCGATGTGCGATACAAAATGGAAAAACCCCTGCCAGTAGCAACCGGCCAATGCCAGCCCTGCTGTCGGGCCGACACGGCTGGCGAAGCGTCCCCGCCACCGCGTACCGGCTGACTTGTCATGAGTGTAGAGGATTTTCATGACACCGGGGCCACCCGACCGATGCATATCGGGTGCCATGGCCCCATGGCAAAGCTCGCGCGTCGTTAAAAATTGTATTGAAGGTAAATTTGACTGAAATTGGCGCCGGGATTCGGTTGCTTGATATCCGCGTTCGACACGTGCTGGAAGCGGAACCCGGCCAGATACTGCTGACGATGGCCGAACTGCACGCCGACGCCCACCATATCGGCGAACTGAAATGCGGTCGACAGGCGGTAAGTGCTCGAAATGGTGGGGCTCGACAGCAGCCGAACACCAACGCCACCCTCGATGAACGGCCTTACCGCGCCTGACGATCTGATGAAACGCACCACCGGGGTGACACCGACCTCGGCAATATTCTCATACACATTGCCCTCGTCGGTATGCCACCACGCCAAATGTGCCTCGCCGATCAGGGAGAAATGCCAGCCGCCGACCTCCCACCAGGTCACATTCGGATCCCACGCCACACCGAGATCGAGCTTGCGAACGTGATGCTGGGCGATGCCGCCCGCCAACTGGATGCCGAAAGTGTCGGCCGATGCGACACCGCTCGCGCTCAGTATTGCCACTGCCAGGGCGCCGCCGAGCACCCTGTCCTGCCACGCCTTTTTCTTGTTCATTCAGCAACCGGTTGTGAGGATCGTGAATGGTCGCGCCAGCGGTCCGGCACGCCGCCGGGCAAGCAGTCACATGCGAGCGCTTGCCCCTTCACCTACACCTTATGCCAAAGCCCGCGCGATGGGAAGAAGCAAAATCGTTCGGTCTACGACAATTCGTTGCCGATCCCCGACATGGAGCCCGGATGTTGCATGTCAATCGCAACGCCAAGGCAGGATGCCCCCGGTTAGCCGCCGTCTATCCCTTCAGGCCAGCCCCCTATCGACCAACCGCTGAAAAATGAGCAGGTCGAGCTCCGGCGCGTGCCGGCCGAGCCCGGTCAATAGGGCGTGCACTTGCCCGCGGTGATGCGCATGGTGATTGAACCAATGCGCGAAGGCCGGCGCCAGCGGCTGCGTCAGCACCTCCGGCGTGGACACGCGGCGATAAGTGATGACGCCAGCCAGCGCCGCTTCATCGAGCCCCGTTACGTAACCTACGATGCGCGCGTCTTCCGTCTCGCGGGCACGGCGCAGATCGCCGAACGATTCGTACAGGATCGCATCGAGCCGGTCGGGCGCATCGCCCTCGCCGGTAAAGCGCCGCATCCAGACGCGGTCGGTCACCAGCAGATGATTCAGTGTGCCGTGCACCGACTTGAAAAAGGCGCCGCGGTCGGCGCGGTAGTCGGCGTCGGACAGATTGCCCGCCGCCTCGAACAAGCGGGTATTGGCCCAGGCGTTGTAGCGCGCAAGCATATCGAAATGCGCCTTGAGCGATGCTGCCATGACGTTCCCTCCGATGAAGTTTTCGCGAAACCATGACGCCGGCCCGACGTCACCACGAGTGCGATCTTAGCGCCGCTGCTCTTGATGTCAATCCTGTGAGCTCAAGTGGTCACGATCGGATGGTCACACCCGGGATCGACGCCGCATTGGACTCGACCCGCGTCGCGCGAATGCTCTGCCCGAGCGAGCCGTTTTATAGTATTTTTCACCCCCGACGATTTCTTCGCGCATTTCCAAACATGGCTCATCGCAAGTTCCGACGCATCAAACGATCCCGGCCATCGCCGCGATCGGCGATCTTGGTACTGGCTCTTCTGACAGCGGCGGCAGTCGTGAACCGGCATCTGCCCGTACTCGAGCGACTCGCCATGCACGCGCTACCCCTGGCGTTCGCACTGTGCGTCGCGGCGCTGGGATTCGCAGGGTTCGGTTGGAGCCTCGGCAAGGCCGCCGGCGCCTGGCGCCAGGCGCGCCGTCAACGGGCCATTCGGCTGGCCGACATCGACCGCATGAGCGGACATGAATTCGAGCACTATGTCGCGCGCCTGCTGGCCCACCGGGGCTTCGATACGCGCGTGACGCAAAGCTCCGGCGACCTGGGCGTCGACATCGTCGCGCACCGGGCGCAGACGCGCTATGCGATACAGTGCAAGCGACAAAATGCCAACGTCGCGCGCACCGCGGTCAGTGATGCGGTGGCCGGCAAGGCGCCCTATCGGTGCACGCATGCGATGGTGGTGACCAATCGCTATTTCACCCCGGGCGCGGCCAAACTGGCCCGAGCCACACAGTGCGTTCTGGTCGATCGCGACCAACTGGCAGTATGGCTGCTCGAGCTCCAACAGCACCGCGGTCGCCGCGCATTGTCGCGCGACGCCGTGTGAGCATCGCCCGGGATCAGGCCGCGACGCCCTGCGCGACCCGCGCGGCCAGCACCTTGCGATCGACCTTGCCCACCGCTGTCTCGGGCAACGCCGGCACGAAAAACACTTCTTGCGGAACGTAAATGCGCGACAGTTTGCGGCGCACCGCGTCGCATACCTGAGCGGCGTCGACCGAGACTTCACCGCCACGCACGACGAACGCCACGGGCACCTCGCCAAGATCGCGATCGGCTCGCCCGACCACGCAGCAGGCCGCCACTCGGGTCTCGCTGACGATCACGCTTTCGATCAGCAACGGCGAGAGATTCTCTCCGCCGCGAATGATCACGTCCTTGATGCGCCCGGTCACGTACAGGTAACCGTCCTCATCGAAGCGACCAAGATCGCCGGTACCGAGCCAGCCGTCGACCACCGCGCGACTGGTGGCATCGGGCGC
The DNA here is from genome assembly GCA_018971155.1 of Burkholderiales bacterium. GTDB lineage: Bacteria > Pseudomonadota > Gammaproteobacteria > Burkholderiales > Burkholderiaceae > Pandoraea. The sequence continues at coordinate 2,612 of JAGXBI010000207.1, read as the reverse complement.
ACCCAGATAGCCGGCCATCAGACTGGGCCCGCCGATGCATATCTCACCTTCGCGGCCCGGCACATCGGTGAGCGAGCCGTCCGGTTCGCGCAGGCGCACGCGCTGCCCGCGCAGCACCGTGCCGACCGAGCCGATGCGGCGCGCCGCCGGCGGGTTCATCGTGCTGGTACAGGTCGCCTCCGACAGGCCGTACGACACCACCAGCGGGCAACCTAGCTTCTCCTCGACCTGCCGGTGCAGCGTCTCGGTGATGGGCGCCGAGCCGCAGCGCGCCATGCGCAGATCGGCCAGCGCCTGCGCCTCGAACGGCTGCGCCAGCATCCGTGAATACATCGTCGGCACGCCTGTGATGATGGTTGGCCGATGCCGCGCCATCAGTTGTGGCATCTCCTCGGCGCGAAAGCGTTCGGCGAAAACGACGGCTGTTCCGGCCAGCAACGGCGCGAACAATTGATTGTTCAGACCATTGGTGTGATAGATCGGCATCACGTGCAGCAGACGATCGGTGCTGCCCAGCTCGCTGTGCGCGATCACCCCAAGCGCATTGTTCAGCAGCGCCGCCTGAGTCAGTTCAACCGCCTTGGGCCGGCCCGTGCTGCCCGACGTAAACAGCAGCAGCGCGCGGGTGTCCGGCGCGATGGCATGGGTCATCCGCTCGGCCGTTGCGGCATCTGCCAGCGCGTCGGGCGTAGCCAACGCGTGGAGCTCGAAAGCGTCGAGCCCGGGCAACGCCAATGCGCCGGCCAGCGCTCGATGCTCGTCATCGAACGCGAGCCATCGGGCGTCGACCAGTGTCAGGCGTTCGCCGACCTCCTGCCCGGGCAGCAACGGTTCGATCACGCACGGGCACATGCCGGCGCGAATACTCGCCAGCAGCAACAGCACCGCGTCGAGCGAGCGCCGCATCGTGATCGCGAGCACGTCGCCCGGTGCCGCACCGCGCGCGAGCAGCGCCGTCGCCAGGTGTGCCGTACGCGCCTCGAGCTGCGCGTAGGTAAGGCTGCGCTCGCCGTCGCTCAACGCTGTCAGCGACTGAACCTGCGCGGCACGCCAATAGCTTGCCATTGCATGCGCCAACGTTGCGGGCGGGTCGCTGGCGTCGAGAATCGTGGGAATCCGCATGGTGCTCACCGAAGACGAATGGCGGCGTCGCGCTCGAACTGCCCGTCCGGATCGAGCGAGCGCAGCGCCTGCTGCTCGCGCGGGGTCGGCAGCGGCGTGGGCGTCGCACCGCTGGCATCGAACTCGAACCCGGTGCGCTCGCGCACCTCCGCCAGGCTCGAGGCGGGATGCCACGATTGCAGTGCCAGCCGGTCGTCGCGCTTGACGAACACCGCAATCGGCGTGGCCACGCCGTGCATGCCGCCCCACGAGGTCATGAAATCGAGCTTCTCCACCAGCGTGCGGCGCGAGTGCTCGGTGCGCCACGTACAGGCGCGCCGCGCCGTCGGCAACATCACCGCGCCGCCCCCGCCGCCCGGCAGGCGCACCTTCGGGTGCGCCCACTCGCCGATGCACGAGTTGTTGGCGCAGCCCGCGCCGTCGAGCTGCGCGGCGCCGAGAAAGGTCAGATCCATGCGTCCGCGCGTGCACAGGTCATAGAAATCCTCATTGGCAAAAATCGACGCCGAGCCTTCGGCCAGGACCGGATCGGAGCTCGACAGCGGTATCGACGACGGACTCGGATCGACCCCGCCCGCCACATTGATATAGACGAAGTTCCAGTCATAGGCCCGCTTGGCCATCAGGCACGCCAGCATCGGCAAGGTCGAATTCACACCGCTGAAGGTGATCTCGTTGGGGCGAATGAAACGCGCCAGGTTGGTCACGATATAGGAAAAGCCTGACCATTCTTCCTCATGCATGATGCTCGCTCCTTGCTTCCGGTGCGCGCGCCAGGTGGGCTTCGAGCGCGCCGGGTTCATTGGACAGATACGCCTCGACCGCCGGGTAGTCGATCTCATAAGCCGGCCAGCACGAACCCGGCCAGGCACCGCCCGGGACCACCGCATAAGCCTGCACCATGAAATAAGGCACGACCGTCAACTCCGGCTGCCTGGCAAAGTCTTCATCGGAGACCGTCTCGGCAACCACCAGCACGCTCTTGGCCGAGCGGCTCAGAATGCGGTCCCAATGGTAGGTACCCGCGATGCGCACGTTGCCGTCGCGATCGATGCTGCTGGCGTGCAGCACTGCAAAGTCGGGCGAGATGGCCGGTATGACCCAGGTCTTCTCGCCGCTGCCATACGGGTCTTCGATGCATTGCCAGCCATTGATGCGCGTCAGGTCACTGCCGTGCAGACCGCCGCACGGCTGGAACGGCACGCCATACGCGGCCGCGCGCAAGCCGGCCGTCAGACTGGCGCAGGCGTGCTCCTCGAGCGCCAGCGCGCCCCGCTCGACCGCCTTGCGATAGTGCGGCGCCAGGCCGAAATTGCCTTCCATCGCGACAATGCCGCAGCGCGCGCGCGTGGCCACGCCCGCCCGGCACAGGATGTCGATGTCGTAGCCGGGCGATTGCTTGATGATTTCGAGCTCGCGCTTTTCCTGGCGGATCAGTTCGCGTACGAAGGCGAACGGACCGCGATGCAGGAAACTGCCGCCGAGCGCGA
>JAGXBI010000206.1 GCA_018971155.1 Burkholderiales bacterium | reverse complement strand
TTCCGTGAGCAATGGCGATACGGCTGCACTGGTATTCACGCACTTTTTCACGGATAACATCGCCGCGCAAATGGTCACGGGTATTCCGCCCACGTTCCAGTTGACCGGTCATGGCGTGATCGCGCCCCCGGGCATCGCCGGCGCGCTGTCGAGTATCGACATCGGCGCGCCCAACAACAACCCGATTGTGGGTAGCGTCAGGCAATGGAGCCCGGCACTGGTGCTGCAGTATTATTTCGGTAAGGCACAATCCCGTTTGCGGCCGTTTCTCGGTGTCGGCGTGAGCTACACGTTCTTCACCAATATTCATCTCAATCCACATTTCGAGGGTGAGCTGAATCAAAACTTCGGCAGTGTGCTGACAACTCTCTCCGGCCGCACCGGCCCGACATCGGTTGAGGCGTCTTCGTCGCCGTCGTGGGAGCCCGTCTTCAATGCCGGATTATCATACGCCTTCAACAAGCACTGGTTCGGAAGCGCGTCGGTTTCATATGTGCCACTCAAAACGACGGCAACCATAAAAATCAAGGCAGCCGATGGCACGGTGCTGTCGACCAGCGACGCCAACATCAAGATCAATCCGATCGTCACTTACCTTTCGGTCGGTTACCGCTTCTAGGCGGCGTTTACCCGATGTCCCGGCGCAATCGGCGATTGCGCCGGAGTATCTTACCGAAATCGCAAATTCGGAACCCGAAATCATTGTTATTGGTGCATTAACAACGTTAGAGCACGTCCTCCAGCCCCGCGCTATTCATAAGTCCAACTGATCGGCATAATTGCCGAGATTCTTTGACATCATATATCTCGACAATAAAGATTTTTAGGAGGAGCGCATCCCATGAAGCTGAAGCATCTCACCCTCGCGGCCGTTACCTTGCTCGCCACCGCTGGCGCTTATGCCCAATCCGCAGGAGACACCGTCGTCAACACCGGCTGGTTTCACATCTCCCCTCAGGATTCAAGCCAACCTTTGAGCGTCAGCGGCACGCAAATTCCCAATACGGGCGCCAGCGTAGATACCGCCGATACGTTTGGGCTGACGGTGACACACTTCTTCACTGACAACATCGCGGCCGAAGCCGTCATGGGGATTCCGCCGAAGTTTCACCTCAGTGGCCAAGGTATCCTTGCATCGACCGCCATCAATCCGCTTGGCGATGCACGTCAGTGGAGCCCGGCGCTATTGCTGAAGTATTACTTCGGCAATGCTCATTCGAAGCTGCGCCCCTATCTGGGCCTCGGTGTCAGTTACATTTGGTATTCGGATGTTCATCTGAATCCCGCATTCCAGCAACAAGTCAGCGGACTGATCAGCCAGGGCGCGACCACCGCGCTGCCGACGAGCGCCAAGCTCTCGAGCTCCTGGTCGCCCGTCTTCAATGCCGGCCTGACCTACAATTTCGACAAGCACTGGTCCGCGGGTTTTTCTATTTCGTACCTGCCGTTCAGCACCAAGGCCACGCTTACCACCAGCACGCCGGCCGGCCCCGTCCAGAGCACCACGAAACTCAAGCTCGATCCGTTCGTGACCTTCCTGTCGATCGGTTATCGCTTCTGACCTGGCGCTGGCAACTCGCCATAAGAAAAAACGCCGCCGAGAGGCGGCGTTTTGCATGATCTGGATCAGCAAATATTGCTCATCGGGTATACGCTTAGCGTTCGCTCCCACATAATCTGACGAATACAAGCGGTACTGGCTTGAATCGTCGGGGACTATTCTCAATCTGAGAGGGAGCTTGCCATGAATATTTCTACCAAAGCCAATCACGCGCTCGAAGAGGGCATGGACGACGCCAGATACGTCGGGCGCAAATTGGCGCGAGCCACACGTAGGGCCGGCGACGATGTCGCGGATCGCGTGCGCGACCTGCTCGACGACCTGGAGTTTGCCCTGCAGCACGGCAAGGATGCTGATATCGACCAATTACGCGAGGCGCTGCGCGGCAAGCTCGCATCGGCACGCGAGGATTTCGGCGATGCGCGAACCCGTTTGCGCCGCAGAGCCGATTTCGCCTGGCATGAAGCGGATACCTATGTGCATGACCGGCCATGGCAAACGATCGGCCTGGTCGCCGGCTTCGCGCTGTTGCTCGGCTTTGTCGCCGGGCGCTCCTAGCGATCCCCCGGCACGAATCGGCGAGCAATTTTACCGCCGATGATTTGGCCGCCGGTTATACGGGGTCAACGGAAAACAGCCGCCGATATTCGCGGATTGCGTAGCGGTCGGTCATGCCCGCTACGTAATGAGCAATCCATCGAGGCTGCTGCGTCATATCCTGCGTGCGGTATTGCGGCGGCAACAGGCGCGGATCGCTCATAAACGCATCGAACAGTTCCGTGACGATTCGCTGCGCCTTGCGGCTCATGCGCATCACGATGTAGTGCCGGTAAAGGTTGTCGAACAGAAACCGCTTGAGTTGCCCCGCCTCGTCGCGCATCGCCGCACCGAAGGTGACCAGGGCAGGCGCGTTCCTGACATCATCCGGCGTGGCGGGGGCCGCTTGCCGGATACGCGCTTCGGTCGCCGCGATCAAATCGACAATCAGCGCGTTGATAATGCGCCGCGTCGTCTCGTGCACCAGCCGACGTCCGGAAAGGCCCGGATACGCCGCGCGGGCCTGCTCGTAAAATCTTCGCCATAGCGACACTTCATCGAGCTGTTCCAGACTTAACAGCCCCGAACGCAAGCCATCATCGATGTCGTGATTGTTGTAGGCAATCTCGTCGGCCAGATTCGCGATCTGGGCTTCGATACCGGGCTGCCGGCCGGTCAGGAAACGCTCTCCGAGCGCACCAAGCGTCGCGGCATTGGCCCGGGAACAATGCTTGAGAATACCTTCACGGGTCTCGAAAGTGAGGTTCAAGCCGTTGAAGGCGCCGTAACACTCCTCCAATTCATCGACAACGATCAGACTTTGCAGATTGTGCTCGAAGCCGCCGTGCTCACGCATGCAAGCATTCAGGGCGTCCTGGCCAGCATGCCCGAATGGGGTGTGTCCAAGATCGTGGGCCAGCGCAATGGCCTCGGTCAGATCTTCGTTGGCGCGAAGATTGCGGGCAATCGAACGGGCAATCTGGGCAACTTCGAGGCTGTGCGTCAGGCGGGTTCGAAACAGATCGCCTTCATGATTGACGAAAACCTGGGTCTTGTATTCAAGGCGACGGAAAGCTGTGGAGTGAATGATGCGGTCGCGGTCGCGCTGAAACTCGCTGCGCGTTGGCGGGGCCGGCTCCGGATGCGAGCGGCCGCGCGATGTATTCGACCGCGCGGCATAGGGCGCCAGCATGGCCTCGATGTCATTCATGCGTCCATCCCACCGGGCCCGGTCGCCTAGACATTGGCGTGCAGTGTCGCACGCAACGCCTCATCGGGCGCAACAGTTACGACGGCACTGCCCAATCGATCGAGCAGCACGAAGCGGATCTCACCGCCCTCGGCCTTTTTGTCGACGTGCATCAGTTCGATGTAGCGATCTTCGCCCAGTGCCGGCCCCTTGACGGGCAAGCGTGCGGCCGCGACCAGCGCCGCCATTCTCTCGGTCAAGTCGGCAGGTGTCAGTCCCATGCGGCAAGACAAATCGGTCGCCATCACCATGCCGCACCCAACTGCCTCGCCGTGCAGCCAGGCACCGTAACCCAGGCCAGCCTCGATGGCATGACCGAAAGTATGGCCGAAATTCAGAATGGCTCGCAGACCACCCTCGCGCTCGTCGCGCGCAACCACGCTCGCCTTGATTTCGCACGACCGGCGCACCGCGTGAGCAAGTGCATCGACGTCGCCGCCGTTAAGCGCATCGATATGTGCCTCGACCCAGGCAAAGAACTCCGCATCGGCAATCGCGCCGTGCTTGATGACTTCGGCCATACCCGCGGCCAGTTCGCGCGCAGGCAAGCTCGCCAGGGTGCTCACATCGGCAATCACCGCGTTGGGCTGCCAGAACGCGCCGATCATATTCTTGCCCAGCGGATGGTTGATGCCCGTCTTGCCGCCCACCGACGAATCGACCTGAGCCAGCAGTGTCGTCGGCACCTGGATGAATGGCACGCCGCGCATATAGCACGCGGCGGCAAAGCCCGTCATGTCACCGACCACGCCGCCACCCAGTGCCACCAGCGTAGTCTTGCGATCGGCCTGTGAAGCCAGCATGCTGTCGAATATCTGATTCAGGGTTTGCCAGTTCTTGTAAGCCTCGCCGTCAGGCAGCACGACCGTGCGTACCTGCTTGCCAAGTGCTTCGAGCGTGCGAACCAGGCGAGCCGCGTAGAGCGGCTCGACGGTGGTGTTGGTGACGATGACCGCTTGGCGGCCAGCCACGTGGGAAGCAAACAACTCCGGCTGATCGAGCAGGCCGGTGCCGATATGAATGGGGTAGCTGCGCTGCCCGAGGTCAAGTTTTAGCGTCGTCATGAGCGCTATTATGCCGCGTTTGCCGGCGCCTATTCGCCGGCCTTCGGCTGGCTCTCGCCGTGATCTTCGGAAGCGCCTGGCGAATCGACTGCCGGCGACGCGTGAATGCCGGCCATTTCGAGCTGCATCAATACCATGTGAACCAATGCGTTGATGCTCGGGCGGCCCGTCTCGATGACAAAATGCGCGCACTCGCGGTAGAGCGGATCTCGCTCGGCATAGAGTTGCTCGAGCCTGGCTCGCGGGTCGCTGGTCTGAAGCAGCGGGCGGTTCCTGTCGCGACGGGTCCGCAGCCAGAGATCGTGCGGATTGGCGCGCAGATACACGACGATGCCACGATTCTTGAGGTGCAGGCGGTTTTCCGGGTTGAGCACGGCGCCGCCGCCGGTGGCCAGCACAATGCCATTGCACTGGGTCAACTCGTCGATTACCTGGGCTTCGCGCACGCGAAACCCGGCTTCCCCCTCGTGCTCGAAGATGACCGGGATGCGCACGCCCGTTTTCGCTTCGATTTCGTGATCGGAATCGAAAAAGGGACGGCCAAGACGCCGCGCCACCCATCGGCCGACAGTGGTTTTGCCAGCGCCCATGAGCCCGACGAAAAAAACATTCCCTTGCATCGATTCGTGCGACAAAGATTCCATTTCCGGCATCATACCGGGTTCTGTACACCCTGTGAGCCCCCCGGCGGTTCCGCATCCCGCGCTCCGGAAGCGGGCGCCTGTTCGACGATGCTCGGCGTGATGAACACCAGCAGTTCGCGCCGGTTGCGAACGTCGGCCTGATTTCGAAACAGTGCCCCCAGCACCGGCAAATTGCCCAGCACGGGTACCTGCGTGATCGTTTTTCGCTCTTCCTCCTGATAAATGCCGCCAATGGCAACAGTGCCTCCGTTTTCGACCAGCACCTGCGTGCGCACGTGCTTGGTGTCGATGGCGTAACCATTGGCCGTTTGCTGGCCCACGCTGTCCTTGTTGACGTCGACGTTCATCACCACCTGTCCCTCGGGAGTAATTTGCGGCGTCACTTCGAGGCGCAGCTTGGCCTGACGGAATTGAATCGTGGTTACCCCGTTGCCGGCCGAAACCTGATACGGCAGTTCGGTACCCTGCTCTATGACGGCCTGCACTTTGTCCGCGGTGACCACGCGCGGACTGGAGATGATTTTGCCGTCCCCGTCGGCCTCCAGCGCCGACAGTTCGAGCTGCAGCAGGCGATGCGCTGCGCGCCCGAATAAAGTGATCGCCAACGACGGCGCGACAAAGCCGTTGATGCCAGTCGCGGGCAGATCGAGGAAATTATGATTGGGGACAGGGCCGTCGGGGCCTGCCTTGAAGGCGCTATTGCCGGCCGGCGGCGTTTCTCCGGGCGCGGATGCACGGGCAAATCCCAGCTTGACGCCCAGGTTGCGGCTGAACCGGTCGTCGGCTTCGACGATGCGCGCCTCGATCAGCACTTGCCGCACGGGCACGTCGATCCGCTCGATCAGCCTGGCAACCTGGGCGAGCTTGGCAGGCACGTCGGCAACGAACAATTGGTTGGTGCGCGTGTCGACAGCGGCCGTACCGCGCTTTGACAGCATTCGGTGCCCCGCTTCACCGATCAGGATTTTGCGCAACTCCACCGCTTTTTGATAATTCAGTTGAAAGCCCCGGCTGGCAAGCGGCACGAGATCGCCAGCCTGCTGGGCCGCCTCCACTTTTTGCTTGTCGCGTGCGGCCAATTCGTCGCGAGGAACGATCCACATCACGTTGCCAAAGGTTCGGATCGCCAGGTGCTGAGTGTCCAACAAAAAATCCAGCACCTGATCGGCGGACATCTGCCTGGCGCGCAGCGTCACACGCCCATTCACGCCCTCGCCGATCGCCACGTTGGCGCCAACCAGATCGGCATATACGCGCAAAACCGCCGTGACTGGCGCACCGCGTAAATTCAGCGTCAGGCGCCCGTCGTGCGGCGCTTGATCGCTGGCTTGCGTCGCCGTGCCGGCGAGCGCCATGGCGGGCCAGGCCAGCGCGAGGCAAAGCCACCGGCCAATCGCCATCCGGCGTTTTCCGGTCGACACCGATGTGATCATGGCGCGCCGTCAACCATGGTCAGGCGGTATGTCGCGGGCAATCCGCCGCCCTGCTCCCCGGCGACTTGCCGCAATTCGACGACATCGTCATGGATGGCCGAGACGACCCACCGATCGCCACCCACGGAATGTCCGGGCTCCACATGATGTACGGCGTTGCCCACGAGCAGCAGAGCAACGCTGCGAGCGCCTCGGCGCAGCGTACCGATCAATTGGATTTCCTCGGGTGACGTCGCAGTCAACGCCCCGCGCGGCGGCGCCG
>JAGXBI010000205.1 GCA_018971155.1 Burkholderiales bacterium | reverse complement strand
CTCCAGAACACCTGGCTGACGCCACTCAATTGCTTCAACTGGTCGCACAGGCGATCCAGTTCGTCGCTTCGCACGGAAGTCGGCAGCAACTGGGCCTCGATTTCGATGTCGTTGTCGCCAAACGGCTGAATGTCGAGCTCGCGCACCGGATAGCTGGCGCGCTCAAGCCATTGTTCGACCTGAGCCAGCACCTCACGCTGCACGTCGCGCGCGCAGACGACCGACAAGGCGTACGAGGCCTCGGTGGCGCTCTCGTTGATCGGCGCGCGGTTGATGCGGTTGACCATTGGACGCAGCAGGGTGTTGGCCGCCAGCACGAAGAGGGCCGTCAGCACGGCCTCGGCGAGTAATCCGGAGCCGGCGCATGCGCCGACCGCTGCCGAGCCCCACAGCGTCGCGGCCGTATTCAGTCCGCGGATGGAGGCGCCCTCTTTCATGATCGCTCCGGCGCCGAGAAACCCGACGCCGGACACCACGTAGGCGATTACGCGCGTGTCGCCAGGCATCAGGCGCATGCTCAGGTCGACAAACGCGGCTGCCGCGACGGCGACCAGGACGTTGGTGCGCAGCCCGGCGGTGCGCTGGCGATACTGGCGCTCAAAGCCGATGACGCCGCCCAGAACGAAGGCTACCGCCAGAATCAGGAGCGTGTTGAGAAACGGCAAGAGGTGGAAGTTGTCCAGCGCATTCATCGGCGTGTGGCTCCAAAATTCGGACGAAGCAGGCGCGCCGCCGCGACGAACCGGCGACGCGCGCGAAAAAGACGCGAGGCATTGCCTCGTGTGGCGGGGGTAAGGCGCTTCGGCGGTCCTGCCGAAGCGTCTCGTTACAGCAGCGGGGCGAGCAGGCGGCGCGCGGCGTTGGTGTCGAAGCCGGTGCGCTGGATGAAACTCTCGACCTGATCCTGCTGGATTTTACCGACACTGAAGTACGTGCTGTCGGGATGCGAGAGATAAAAACCGGAGACGCTGGCCGCGGGCAGCATGGCCAGAGATTCGGTGACGCTCATGCCGATCTCGTCGCAGTGCAGGGTGTCGAACATCGCGCGCTTGACCGAGTGTTCCGGGCAGGCCGGGTAGCCGGGCGCCGGCCGGATGCCGCGATAGGCCTCGCCAATGAGCTGTTCGTTGGTCAATTGCTCGTCGTTCGCATAGCCCCAGAATTCCTGCCGCACACGCTGGTGCATGCGCTCGGCAAAGGCTTCGGCGAGCCGGTCGGCCAGCGCCTTGAGCGTGATCGCGCTGTAGTCGTCGTGATCGGCCAGGAACTGGGCTTCCTTTTCCGCTACGCCGATCCCGGCGGTGACGGCAAACATGCCGATGTAGTCGGCCACGCCGCTGTCTTTCGGCGCGATGAAATCCGCCAGGCAGCGGTTCGGCCGGCGTACGCCGTCGACCACCGGGCGCTCGCTTTGCTGGCGCAGGTTATGCCAGGTCAGCGCGACCTGCGTGCGGGAGTCGTCGGTGTAGATTTCGATGTCGTCGTCATTGACGGTATTGGCCGGCAACAGGGCGATCACCCCGTTGGCCGTGAGCCAGCGCCCGAGAATCAGCCGCTTGAGCATGCTCTTGGCATCGGAGAATACGCGCCGCGCCGATTCGCCGACGATTTCATCGTTGAGGATCGCAGGGTAGGGCCCGGCCAGGTCCCAGGTCTGGAAGAACGGACCCCAGTCGATATAGTCGACCAGTTCGTTCAACGGGTAGTTTTTGAATACCCGGCGGCCGACGAATTTCGGCTTGGGCGGTGTATAGGCCGACCAGTCGAATGCCGCTTTGTTGGCACGCGCGGCGGCCAGCGAGACCATCGGCAGCGCCTTCTTGTTGGCATGCTGGACGCGGATGCGTTCGTAATCGGCGCGAACCTCTTCGAGGTATTTGGCCGCGCCATCGTCGGACAGCAGGTTGGAGGCCACCGAGACCGAGCGCGAGGCGTCCGGCACGTAGACGACCGGACCTTCGTAGTTGGGTGCGATTTTCACCGCGGTGTGCACCCGCGACGTGGTGGCGCCGCCGATCAGCAGCGGGATCTTCTTGATGCGGAAATAGTCGTCGCGCTGCATTTCCGAGGCGACATAGGCCATTTCCTCGAGGCTGGGCGTAATCAGCCCGGACAGGCCGACGATATCGACGCCCTCGACCTTGGCCTTGGCGAGAATCTCGCTGCAAGGCACCATCACGCCCATATTGATGACTTCGAAGTTATTGCACTGAAGCACCACCGAGACGATGTTCTTGCCGATGTCGTGCACGTCGCCCTTGACGGTGGCGATGACGATCTTGCCCTTGGAGCGCACGTCGCCGCCGGCGGCCGCGGTACGGGCTTTCTCTTCCTCGATGAACGGGATCAGATGCGCGACGGCCTGCTTCATCACGCGCGCGCTCTTGACCACCTGCGGCAGAAACATCTTGCCGGCGCCGAACAGGTCGCCGACGATGTTCATGCCGTCCATCAGCGGCCCTTCGATGACCTGGATCGGGCGCCCGCCAGCCTGCGCGATCTGCTGGCGTACTTCTTCAGTGTCTTCGATGATGAACTGAGTGATGCCGTGCACCAGCGCGTGCGCCAACCGTTTTTCGACCGGCTGGTTGCGCCACTCGAGATTGTCCTCGCGCTTGGCGCCGCCGCCCTTGAACTGGTCGGCGATTTCCAGCAGGCGCTCGGTGGCGTCCGGACGGCGGTTGAGCACGACGTCTTCGACCCGCGTGCGCAATTCCGGGTCGAGATCTTCGTACACGCCGAGTTGGCCGGCGTTGACGATGCCCATGTCCATCCCCGCCTGAATCGCGTGATAGAGAAACACCGTATGGATCGCTTCGCGCACGACGTCGTTGCCGCGGAACGAAAAGGACACATTCGAGACGCCGCCGCTGACTTTCGCGCCCGGCAGGTTCTGCTTGATCCAGCGCGTGGCGTTGATGAAATCGACGGCGTAATTATTGTGTTCCTCGATGCCGGTGGCGATGGCGAAAATATTGGGATCGAAAATGATGTCTTCCGGCGGAAAACCGACTTCGTTGACCAGGACCTCGTAGCTGCGCCGGCAGATGCCGGTTTTGCGTTCGAAGGTGTCGGCCTGGCCCTGTTCGTCGAAGGCCATGACCACCGCCGCCGCGCCGTAGCGTCGAATCAGCTTGGCGTGATGCTTGAACGCGTCGGCCCCTTCCTTGAGCGAGATCGAATTGACGATCGCCTTGCCCTGCACGCATTTGAGCCCGGCCTCGATGACCTCCCACTTGGATGAGTCGATCATGATCGGCACGCGGGCGATGTCCGGCTCGGAGGCGATCAGGTTGAGAAACCGGACCATCGCCGCCTTGGAGTCGAGCATCGCCTCGTCCATGTTGATGTCGATCACCTGCGCGCCGTTCTCGACCTGCTGGCGCGCCACGCTCAGGGCCTCGTCGAACTGGCCGTTGAGGATCATGCGCGCGAAAGCCTTCGAGCCGGTGACGTTGGTGCGCTCGCCGACGTTCACGAAGAGTGTGTCGTCGTCGATACGGAACGGCTCGAGGCCGGAGAGGCGCATGGGTGTGTGCATGGTGTCGGTTCGGCAGTAAGGTTGGCGGGCTCAGGCTTCCCGATATTGGTTGGGCCAGGTGCGCGGCTTGACCTGTTTGAGTGCCTGGGCGATTGCGGCGATGTGCTCCGGCGTGGTGCCGCAGCATCCGCCGGCGATATTGACCAGGCCCGCCTGGGCGAATTCGCGCAACAGGCCGGAAGTGACCTCCGGCGTTTCGTCGAAACCGGTGTCGCTCATCGGGTTGGGCAAGCCGGCGTTCGGGTAGCACGACACATAGCAATCGCACAGCTTGGCCAATTCGGCGATGTACGGGCGCATCAGGGCCGCGCCCAGCGCGCAGTTCAGCCCGAAGGTCAGCGGCTTGGCGTGGCGCAGCGAATTCCAGAATGCTTCAACGGTCTGCCCGGACAGGATGCGGCCCGAGGCGTCGGTGACGGTGCCGGAGATCATGATCGGCAAGCGCTCGCCAGTGTCTTCGAACAGTTGGTCGAGTGCGAACAGTGCCGCCTTGGCGTTGAGCGTATCAAAAATCGTTTCGACCAGGAACAGGTCGACGCCGCCCTCGAGCAGGGCCTTGGCCTGTTCGTAGTAGGCATCGCGCAGCGCGTCGAAGGTCACGTTGCGTGCACCGGGGTCGTTCACGTCCGGGCTCAGGCTGGCGGTCTTGGGGGTCGGGCCGATGGCGCCGGCGGCAAAGCGCGGCTTGTCGGGCGTGCTGAATTCGTCGCATGCGGCGCGCGCAAGACGGGCCGATGCCACGTTCATCTCGTCGGCGAGATGCTCCATGTGGTAATCGGCCTGCGCAATCCGGGTCGCGCCGAACGTGTTGGTCTCGATGATGTCTGCCCCGGCGGCCAGATACTGGCGATGAATCTCCCCGATCACGTCGGGCCGGGTGAGCGAGAGCAACTCGTTATTGCCCTTCACGTCGTGCGGAAAATCGGCAAAGCGCTCGCCGCGATATTGCGCTTCGTCGAGCTTGTAGCGCTGAATCATGGTACCCATCGCGCCATCCAGGATCAGGATGCGCTGCCGCAGCAGGTCGGGCAGGGCCTGGCCGCGCGTGTAGCCGCGTTCGGTTTGCGCGTGCTCGCGGGGAAGGGAAACGTTTTGGTTCATCGCTAAGAGTCCTGACGGTGCTGCAGCGCCGGCGGGCCGCTTGCCGGTATTGGGCGGCAGCGGTCGGCGCAGGCCGCGCTAAAACCTATAATTCTAATGGTTTTGCGCCTGACGCATCGGGCGCTACCCTGATGGGCGCACGATGCGAAGGGTTTTTTCTCGGCTGCCACCTCGACCAGCGGAACGCCAAATGGAATTTCTCGCGCCCTCGCGCGCCCACGAATTGCTTCAACAGCGGGCCGATGCCCTGTTTATCGATTGCCGCAGCGAGATGGAGTACCTGTTCGTCGGCCATCCGATCGGCGCCGCGCACGTGGCCTGGAACGACGGGCCGCATTGGGAAATCAACCCGCATTTCGTCGTCGGGGTGCGCAAGCTCGCGGGCGCCAGATCCGACCGGCCGATCGTCCTGATCTGCCGCAGCGGCAACCGCAGCGCGGCGGCCGGCGAGGCCCTCGAGCGGCAGGGTTTTTCGCTCGTCTATGGTGTGCTGCACGGCTTCGAGGGCGACCTCGATGCGCGCCATCACCGCAACGCGACCAATGGCTGGCGCTGCGAGGGTTTGCCCTGGGAGCAGTGCTGAGCCAGCGCCGCGCAAACAAAAACCCCGCCGGCGGCGGGGTTGGTGGTGGGGGGCGTGAACCGGCGCAGCGTCAGTGGAGTATGACCGGGTGCGTCATCAGGCTATCGAACTGGCCTAGAAAATCGTCGACTTCGTCTTCCGAAGGTTCGGTGGCGATCAATTTCTGTACTTCTTGCCGAAATTGGGCGGCCAATTCGCCATCCAGGAAGATTTCTCGACGCGCGTGCTTGTCGACAATCTCGTAGCCACCCGCGGAAAGCGAGCGGTTGTCGCTCAGAGCGGCAAACTCCACGACGCAGTAATTAGGGCTGTTGTAGATCATCAGCATGACGGCTCTCCGGTATTCCTGCAAAAATATTCTCGGCACGTAAATGGTGCTCTTAAGGACGAATTCAAGAGGGCCCTGAGTGCTGGCGCTTTGAATGATTTAACGGCCTGCAGGCGTGATTTCTTGAGAACGCTCCGTGGTGACGTGGTTATTTCAATTAACGTTCATGGCTGTTTAAACGTTGACTCCCAGACCGGGGCGCCGGTTCCTGGTTCTGGTCCATTGGCGGCGCCCGGACCGCGGCGCAGCACCAGGTCGAATTCGGTGCCGTCGGGCTCGGTCTGGCGGATCCGCACGGGCAGCCAGTCCAAGGCCGGCGCGAGCCAGACGTCGATTTTGCGGCGGTCGCCGGCGCGGCGCGCCAGCCGGGTGAAATGCCGGGTCTCCAGATACCCGTCGGGACCGGGCATTGTCTGCGGGCCGACGTATTCGATCGGCCAGATTTCACCGCTGTCGGTATCGGCGATATAGAACGGCTGCGTCGCACCGGGGCGGCTGTAACGGCGGGGGTCGCCGCGCGCCAGGCTCGCCAGCTCGAACACCATGCTGAAACGGTCCTGTGCGCCGGCGGGCAGCGGCAGGACGGTGCCGACCTTGCTGAAGGTGATTTCGGGGTGCGCGCCGCGCACGAAGGTGGTGACCGCCGGCGCATGCTTGCCGCGCTGTTCGGTATACCGGGCGGGCGCGATGCCGTAGGCGTCGAAGCCGCCCTCGCTGGTATAGCTGAAGGTGCCGACGAACAGCAGCGGTATGGCAACTTGCAGCGAGTAATGGCGGCCGTCGTTGTGCCAGCGGATCATGCCGGTCTGGTTGCGTACGCCATTGACGAAGGCGTCGTATTCGAGATCGGCCGAGGGCGGCGGTGCGAAGGGGGTGCCGCCGCCCTGGCGCGACTGCGGCGGCCCGGCCGACGGCGGCGCAGGCACTGGCGCGGTCGGCGTGCCGCCCAGCGCGGCCTGTTCGCCGGCCGCTGCCGGCGGCAACGGTAACGGCGTCGGGCGGGGTCTGGCAGGCGCCGTGTGCATTGCCTGCATGGCGTGCCTCGGCAAGTTGGCGCGGCGGTGCGGCGTGGCCTGAGGGGGGAAATGCTGCTTTATCGGCGCGTTGCCGACCGGCGCAAGCGGTATCAGCGTGACGCGCAGCGGCGGCGCGTTCGGTGAGGGCGGCATAACTTCGCGTCGCGCAAACCAGACGCCCCCGA
>JAGXBI010000204.1 GCA_018971155.1 Burkholderiales bacterium | reverse complement strand
ACATGATGCCGTTCGGCATCCAGAATTTTTTCACCGCCAAAAGCGCCAATACGATCCGGCGCACCCAGGTGGCGATGCCGCTGTATATGCTGATGTACCCGTTTCTGGTGCTGGCGTCGTATTACGCGCTGAGCCAGAACCTGCATCTGGGCTCGCCCAATGAGGCTTTCTTCGCTGCGGCAATCCGCCTGTTGCCGGGCTGGCTGCTCGGCCTGGTGGCCGCCGGCGCATCGCTCTCGGGTCTGCTGGTGCTGGCAGGGATCTGCCTGGCGATCGGCCCGATCGTCACCCGCAATCTGCTGCCCGGCATGCCGGAGAGCAAGCAAAAGGCCGGGGCGAAAGTGGTCATCGTCATCTATTTGCTGATATCGATCGTGATGACCCTGCTCACGCCGAAGCTGATGCTCACGCTGATCAACACCGCCTACTATGGCATTACGCAGTTCTTCCCCGGCGTGATGGTGATTCTGTTCGGCCTGCGGGTGAAGCCCGTTGCGATTGCGCTGGGGATTCTCACCGGCCAGATCATGGCGGTCGTGCTCTATTTGCACCATATCGATCTGGGCGGTGTGAATCTGGGGCTGGTTTGCCTGGTTGCCAATATCGCGGTCGCCTCGGTGGCCAATTTGCTGGCCGGCGGCCAGGCCCAGTTGCAGTCTGCCCCGTGAGCCGCGATCTGGCTCGTACTTTGAATCCGGAACATCAGGAATGAGTCGTATGCAATCCAGTCAGACCCGCATTTTTGTCGCCAGGAAAATCCTGACGATGAACCCGGCCCAACCGCTCGCGACCCATGTGGCCGTGCGCAAGGGCAAAATTTTGGCGCTCGGCGATCTCGACGACGTGCGCCAATGGGGCGACGCCGAAGTGATCGACACGCTGCGCGACAAAGTGCTGATGCCCGGCCTGGTCGAGGGCCATTGCCATCTGATGGAAGGCGCCATGTGGGACGCCGTCTACGTCGGCTACTATGACCGGCGCGGGCCGGACGGCAAGCTCTGGCGCGGCCTGAAGGACCTCGATCAGGTGATCGAGCGGCTGCGCGAAGCGCAGGCGGCGCTGACCGATCCGGCTGCGCCGCTGCTGGCCTGGGGCTTCGATCCGATCTTCTTCGGCACGCAACGCCTGTCGGTCAAGGAGCTCGACACCGTCTCGGCACAGCGCCCTATCGTGATATTGCATGCCAGCGTGCACCTGATGAACGTCAACTCGGCCATGCTGGCGCTGGCCGGCATCGACGAGGATACCGATATCGATGGTATCGACAAGGACACCCAAGGGCGTCCGACCGGCGAGTTGCAGGAGTTCGCGGCAATGTTCCCGGTGTACCGGGTGATCGGCAAGCAGTTGTCGATTGCCGCCAGCGAGAAGCCGAGCGCGATCTGGAATTTCGGCAGAGTCGCACAGCTGGCCGGTGTGACGACAGCCACCGATCTGGTCAACGATCTGTCGGCGCTGGGCAATCGCAATCTGCAGGAGGTCACCGCCAGCCCGGACTATCCGGTTCGTATCGTGCCGGCCTTCGCGCCGCAGAGAAGCCCCGGCGAGGGGGCCGAAAAAGTGCTGGCGGCAATGACCGGGAACACCGATAAATTGAGGTTCGGTCCGATCAAGTTCATCGTCGACGGCTCGATCCAGGGTTTCACCGCGCGGCTGCTGTGGCCCGGTTATTTCGGTGGCCAGGCCAACGGACTGTGGCTGGTCCCGCCGAGCCAGCTGGTCGAGCTGTTCACGCCCTATCATCGCGCGGGCTTGCAACTGCACATCCATACCAACGGCGATGAAGCCACGGAGGTGGTGCTCGACGCGCTCGAGACGATTCTCGACCAGCACCCGCGCCGCGATCATCGTCATACCTTGCAGCACTGCCAGATGGCCAGCCCGAGCCAGCTCGCGCGCGCCGCGCAATTGGGCCTGTGCATCAATTTTTTCTCAAATCACATCTACTACTGGGGCGACGCCCACTACAGCCAGACCATGGGGCCGGACCGCGCCAACCGGATGAATGCCGCGGGCACCGCTCGGCGCCTGGGCATTCCGTTCGCGTTCCATTCGGATGCGCCGATCACCCCGCTCAACCCGCTGTTTACCGCTTGGTGCGCGGTCCAGCGCACCACCGCCTCGGGCCGCGTGCTGGGCCCCGGCGAGCGCGTCGACGTGGCCGACGCGTTGCGCGCGATTACGCTGGGCGCGGCCTATACGCTGAAAATGGATCATCTCATCGGCAGCATCGAAGTGGGCAAATTCGCCGACTTCGCCGTGCTCG
This sequence comes from Burkholderiales bacterium, assembly GCA_018971155.1. Classification (GTDB taxonomy): domain Bacteria; phylum Pseudomonadota; class Gammaproteobacteria; order Burkholderiales; family Burkholderiaceae; genus Pandoraea. The sequence goes on along the minus strand of JAGXBI010000204.1, from coordinate 4,500 downwards.
ACGACGATCCGACCGAAATTCCCGCCGAGCGCCTGAAGGATGTGCGCGTGTGGGGTACGGTGCTGGCAGGCCGCGTTTTCCAATCTCCCGAACATGACTGAGATACCGTGCGCCGACGCGCCGCCGATCATTCTGGCGGTCATCGGCGGTTATCTCGGGGCGGGCAAAACCACCCTGCTCAACCACGTGCTCGCCCATGCGGGCGGGCGGCGCATCGCGGTGCTCGTCAACGATTTCGGCGACATCAATATCGACGCGGCGCTGATCCGCGAGCGCAGCAGCGACGTCATTGCGCTTGAAAACGGCTGCATCTGCTGCTCGATCGGCGGCCGCCTGGCCGACGCGCTGATGGCCATCGCCGAGCGCGCCGAGCGGCCCGAGCTGTTGCTCATCGAAGCCAGCGGGGTTTCCGACCCGACCAAGGTAGCCCAGATCGGCATGCTCGATCCGGCCTTCCGTTTGCACGGCACTATCGTGGCAGTCGACGCCGAGAGGCTCGACGCCACCCTGGGCGACGCTCTGGTGGGGGATATCGCGATGCGCCAGATCGCCGGCGCGACAGCGCTGGTGCTGACCAAGACCGACCGCGTCGGGGCGCTTCAAAAAGCCGCCGCACAGCGCACGCTCCGCTCGATTGCACCTGCCGCAGTGCAGTTCGAGGCAGCGCACGGTGCGGTGCCGCTGGCATTGTTCTTCGATGCCGAGGTCATGCCACGCGCGCCGCGCGGCGATTCCGGGCGCCTGCATGGGGCGCGGCCGGACCAGCCCCATGCGGGTATCGGCAGTTTCTCGTGCCGCTTTGCCGCGCCGCTCGACAAGGCCCGGCTCAAGCAACTTTTCCGCGACTTTCCGGCGCCGCTGTTGCGCGCCAAGGGCATCGTCCGGGTTGCCGGCGAGCCCGCGCCACAGACCTTGCATGTGGTCGGCGGGCGTGTGCGCATCGCACCGTTTGCCGGTCCCGCCCCGGCCGACTCGGTACTGGTATTCATCGGTTGTTTCGACGACGGCGTCGAGCCCATCGTCACCGCACGGCTCGACGCAGCCAAAGCCCCGAGCGGCGGCTGACGCGCCTTCGAAATTTTAGGTATTCTCGCGGGGACCTTCGGGTCGATTGAATCAACCGGATCACCAGCCGACGCGACTCTGCTCGCGTCAGCCACTACCCAGGAAAGACAAGCATGAAACAGATTCCCACGCTAGAAGCCGCCGACGTGCGGAAGATCCTCGACGCCGCGCAAGCCGAGGCGCTCGCGCAACAATGGAACGTCTCGATCGCGGTGGTCGACAACGGTGCCCAACTGCTCGGCTTTGTGCGCCTGGACGGCGCGGCGCCGCTATCGGCGAAAATCGCCGTCGGCAAGGCCAATACCGCGGCCATCTCGCGCAAGGAGAGCAAGTTCTACGAGGAGGTCGTCAAAGGCGGGCGCACCTCTTTCCTGTCGGTGCCCGACATGGTGGTTCTCGAGGGCGGCGTGCCGGTCCTGGTCGACGGGCAATGCATCGGCGCGGTCGGCGTGTCTGGCGTGCGTTCCGACCAGGACGCCCAGGTTGCCCGGGCCGGTATCAAGGCGCTCGCCGACGCGCACGGCCTGAACATCACGCTCTGAGGCTCACGCGCCGGCATCGCCGGCGCTCGCCAAACCGGCAACGCCTGGTTACAGCCCCTTCTCGACCATCGCCAGCAGGCGCAGTCCGATCGCATCGATCTGTTCGTCGGGCTGGGCCCGCAAGGGGCCGTCGATCACCAGCAGTGCCAGGCCGTGCACGGCCGACCACGCCAGGTATTCGGCGCCGGGCCGCCGCTCGTGCGGCAACACGCCGGCCACCACCAGCCGGTCCAGCGCGGCACTCAATAACTGAAACGGATTCAGCCCGCTGTTGCCGGCCTTGGCCGGATCGACATCGTTCTCCACTTCGTCAGGCACCGAAAAGGCCGTGCGGAACAGCCCGGTTTCCGTGCGGGCGAAGCGCAGATACCCCGCGCCAATGGCCGCCAGGCTCGCGCGCGCGTATTCCGGCGAGCGAGGCGGCGCCTCCAGCTTGTCCAGTTCCTCCTCCATGGCGATCGCCAGCGCCGAGAGCGACGCCGCCCTGACCGCCTGCAGCAGATCCTGCTTGCTGGCGAAATGACGGTAGGCCGCATTGGGCACCACGCCGGCGCGGCGCGTTGCCTCGCGCAACACGACCGCCCCGGGGCCGCCGTCGCGCGCCAGCTGCAATCCCGCCTCAAGCAGTGCCTGACGCAAATTGCCATGCCGGTAGGTGTTTCGCGCGGGATGTTTCGCTTCCAGATTCGACATTCCGACTCCTTGTGGACGGCGTCCATTTTATCTGCTATCTTTTGTGGACAGTGTACACAAATTTTTCATCAAGCGCGGCCAAACCGCTTGACCCACGGCGCTAGCGCCATCCACCTGAAAGGAGCCACGATGCAAATTTTTCCGTACCTGTTTTTTGATGGACGTTGCGACGAAGCGATCGAGTTCTACCGCGGCGCACTGGGGGCCGAGGTGACCATGCTCATGCGCATGAAGGACGCCCCGCCCGACGTGCAGGGGCAATGTGCGCCGGCCGGGGCCGAAGAGAAAGTCATGCACGTCACGATGCGCGTGGGCGACACGCTGCTGCACGCGTCCGACGGCGCCACGGGCGGCATGACCTTCAGTGGCAAGCCGGAGTTTCGCGGCGTGTCGCTGTCGCTGACGCTGACCGACCCCGCCGACGCCAAGCGCCGCTTCAACGCGCTTGCCGAGGGCGGCCAGGTGCTGATGCCGCTGGACAAAACGTTCTTCTCGCCCTGCTTCGGCATGGTGACGGACCGCTTCGGCGTATCGTGGATGGTGATCGTTCCCGGGCACGAGTAGCCCGATCACCGATTTGCAAACCTGGAGGAGTAACCTGCATGACCCACGCTGACGACGAACGCACGCGCTGGCTGGCCCTGCTGGTGCTGTGCCTGGGCGTGCTGATGATCGTGCTCGATACGACCATCGTCAATGTCGCCCTGCCCTCGATACGAGCCGATCTCGGCTTTTCCGAGACGTCGCTGGTGTGGGTCGTCAACGCCTATATGCTGACCTTCGGCGGCTTTCTGCTGCTCGGCGGCCGGCTGGGCGATCTGTTCGGCCACCGCCGCCTGTTCCTCGCCGGGATCGCCTGCTTCACGCTCGCATCGCTGGCCTGCGGACTGGCGACCTCGCAGTCGCTGCTGATCGCCGCGCGCACCGTGCAGGGCTTTGGCGGCGCGGTGGTGTCGGCGCTTGCGCTGTCGCTGATCATGAATCTGTTCGTCGAGCCGGCCGAGCGCGCCCGGGCAATGGGCGTCTATGGCTTCGTGTGCGCCGGCGGCGGTAGCATTGGCGTACTGCTCGGCGGCGTGCTTACCGCATCGTTGAGCTGGCACTGGATTTTCCTGGTCAACCTGCCGATCGGAATCGTGGTCTTCGTCCTGTGCCGCACGCTGCTGCCAGCCCACCAGGCCAAGGCCGAGGCGGGTCGCCTCGATGTCGCCGGCGCGCTCACCGTGACGGCGTCGCTGATCCTGGCGGTCTATGCGATCGTCAACGGCAACGCAGCCGGCTGGGGATCGTTGCGCACGTTGGCCCTGCTGCTGGTCGCCGCTCTTTGCTTCGCGCTGTTTATCGGCATCGAGGCGCAGGTACGCCACCCGCTGGTGCCGCTGGGACTGTTTCGCTCGCGCAACGTCGCGATCGCCAATGTCGTCGGCGTGCTGTGGGCCGCGGCGATGTTCGCGTGGTTTTTCATCTCCGCGCTATATCTGCAGCTGGTGCTCGGCTATGGCCCATTGCAGGTCGGCCTGGCGTTTTTACCGGCCAACTTGATCATGGCGCTTTTTTCGCTGGGCCTGTCGGCCAGGCTGGTGATGCGCCTCGGCATCAAACGGCCGCTGGTCGCCGGGCTGTTGATGGCATCGGTCGGCCTGATGCTGTTTGCCCGCGCTCCCGTGCACGGCAATTTCCTGGCCGACGTGCTGCCCGGCATGCTGCTGCTGGGGCTGGGCGCCGGGATCGCCTTCAACCCGGTGCTGCTGGCGGCGATGAGCGACGTCGCGCCGAGCGACTCCGGACTGGCCTCGGGCGTGGTCAACACTTCGTTCATGATGGGCGGCGCGCTTGGCCTGGCAATTCTCGCCAGCCTGGCTGCGGCCATCTCGAGCGGCACGCAAGCCGCCGGCGCGAGTTCCCTCGCGGTGCTCAATGCCGGCTATCACGCCGCCTTCATGTCAGGCGCGATCTGCGCGGTCGCGGCCGCCCTGATCGGCGCTTTGCTGCTCAGGGTGCGGGAACCCAACGGCGACGGCGCGATTTTGTCATCCGATGCCGCGGGCTCCTAGCGGGCCGCCGAGCGCGACGGGTTAGAATTGCCGTCCTGCGCAATACCTCCTGGAACCCGCCTGGCCATGACCGAATCCGTTTCGCTATCGCATCCACCCGACGAATCCACCGTCGACGACGCCGAGTTGGTACAAACTGCGCGACT
>JAGXBI010000485.1 GCA_018971155.1 Burkholderiales bacterium | reverse complement strand
ATTATAGACGGTCGAGTGTTTCAGGCGGTTGCGATCCAGTTTGCTGGTGAACAGCCCGAAAACACTCCCCTGCTCGACCACCGGGGAGCGCAGCCAATATTGCGGGATACCGCAAGCCTCGTCGATCTGGTTGATCAGGTGATCGGCCGGCAGGTCGGCCTGGTTGGCATCGAGCCAGGCAACGCGGCGCGCCATCGCTGCGGCGTCGGTGAGGTAGCCCTCGGCGGTCGGCAGCGGTAACGGGAAAAGCGGCGTTTCCGACAGAAAGAAGGCATCCGGCACCTTGGTGTCGGCGCCGCCCAGGAAAATCAGCCAGCCGTCGCGCAGCTCGCGCCCAGCCGCCAGTGCGGTGGCCAGCCCGGCGCGAAAATTCCGGTTAAGCAGCACGTCGTCTTCCAGCACGAGGATCGTTCGCTGTCCGCGCGATAATGCGCGGCGCCAGGCTTCGGCATGCTTGAGCACCAGCGAGCAATGCGCGCGCGAGAGCTGGGTGTCTGGCGGAAACTGGCGTGCCAATACGGTCGGTTCCAATTCCGCTGCATCGTGGTCGAACACGAACTCGAAGTCCAGGCGCTGGGCGCCCAGCTCCCTGCGGATATGCGCGATGCGGTCGGCAAACGACTTGACGCTCAGCACGTAAATGCCGTCGAGACCTGGCACCGGCAGCGTGTCGCCGGGGGTAAGCGGGGGCGGATCCGAAGCGAGCATGTCTGTGGTTGGTCGAAAAAGCGTGGTTGGGCCGCAAGCATCATGCGGTCGCGCCAAGGGCGCGATGCGGGCCAGCCGTCCTGGCGCGTCGGCATTATACGATGGCCGCCGCCAGGCGCGGCCGCAAGAGGACGTGCCGTCAACCTGGCAGGCTGGGGCGGGGCGCCCGCCTCGACAATCGAAGAGCACTCGCGCCCGAGGGCGACCACCGCAGCTGCCCGGTCGCCCCTAGTGATGAAGTATCTGGCTCAGAAACGTCCTGAGCCGGTCGGTGCGCGGCGCCTCGAAAATCTCGCTCGGGGTGCCCGCTTCGACGATTGAACCGTTATCCATGAATACGACCCGATCGGCGATCTGCTTGGCGAAGTTCATTTCGTGCGTCACGCACAGCATGGTCATGCCCAGTTCGGTCAGTTCGATCATCGTATCCAGCACTTCCTTGACCATCTCCGGATCCAGGGCCGAGGTCGGTTCGTCGAACAGCATGATTTTGGGCTGCATGCACAGTGCCCTGGCGATCGCCACGCGCTGCTGCTGCCCGCCGGATAGCTGGGCCGGGTATTTATGGGCCTGATCCTGGATTTTCACGCGTGCCATCAGGCTCATGGCGA
>JAGXBI010000203.1 GCA_018971155.1 Burkholderiales bacterium | reverse complement strand
GAAGGCGGCCTGAGATACGACCCGGGAGACGGATCATGAAATTATGCGGTTTCGATGTCGGCCTGGAGCATCCCTTTTTCCTGATTGCCGGCACCTGTGTGGTCGAGTCCCAGCAATTGGCGCTCGACACGGCCGGGACCTTGAAGGAAATCTGTGCGGGCCTGGATATCCCGTTCATTTACAAGTCGTCCTACGACAAGGCGAACCGCAGCTCCGGGAAATCGTTTCGCGGGCCGGGCCGCGCCGCTGGCCTGAAGGTGCTGGACGAAGTGCGCCGGCAAATCGGCGTGCCCGTGCTCACCGACGTGCACACCGAGGAGGAAGTGCCGGAGGTGGCGGCGGTGGTCGACGTATTGCAGACACCAGCGTTTCTGTGTCGCCAAACCGATTTCATCTGGGCCTGCGCGCAGTCGGGCAAGCCGGTCAACATCAAGAAGGGCCAGTTTCTCGCACCTCACGATATGATCAACGTGATCGCCAAGGCACGCGATGCGGCGCGCGAGGCTGGTTTGGCGGAAGACAATTTCATGGCGTGCGAGCGTGGCGCCTCGTTCGGTTACAACAACCTGGTGTCCGACATGCGCTCGCTGGCGATCATGCGCGAGACGGGCGCACCCGTGGTGTTCGACGCGACCCATTCGGTGCAGCTGCCGGGTGGCCAGGGTACCAGCTCGGGTGGCCAGCGTGAATTCGTTCCCGTACTGGCGCGCGCCGCGGTTGCGGTGGGCGTGGCCGGGGTTTTCATGGAGACCCATCCGGATCCGGCGCATGCCAAGTCCGACGGCCCGAATGCTGTGCCCTTGCATCGCATGAAGGATTTGCTGGAGTCGCTCAGGGACCTCGACAAGGTCGTCAAGCGTGGCGTATTCCTGGAGCGGGATTTCAACTGACAAGCGGTTAAAGCGTGGAGCGGCCACGACCGGGAACATGGTCGGATAGCGAAACCAGGTATAGCGGCTCAGGGATTGGCAAATTTTGCATCACTCGCTAATCTTGCCGATTTGAATTGTTTTTTCCATCGAGGAACTCATGAGTGCAATCGTAGACATCATCGGCCGCGAGATACTGGATTCGCGCGGCAACCCGACAGTGGAGTGCGACGTGTTGCTGGAATCCGGCGTGATGGGCCGGGCTGCGGTGCCGTCGGGCGCGTCGACCGGTTCGCGCGAGGCGATCGAGTTGCGCGATGGTGACGGCAGCCGTTATCTCGGCAAGGGTGTGCTCCAGGCGGTGGAACACATCAATACCGAGATTTCCGAAGCGATCATGGGGCTGGATGCCGCTGAGCAGGCCTTTCTCGACAAGACGCTGATCGAACTGGACGGCACCGACAACAAGTCCCGTCTGGGCGCCAACGCGACCTTGGCCGTGTCGATGGCGGTGGCCAAGGCCGCAGCCGAGGAAGCCGGCCTTCCCCTGTATCGCTACTTTGGCGGATCCGGCGCGATGCAGATGCCGGTGCCGATGATGAATATCGTCAACGGTGGCGCGCACGCCAACAACAGCCTCGACATCCAGGAGTTCATGGTGATGCCGGTCGGCCAGGAGAGCTTTCGCGAAGCACTGCGCTGCGGCGCGGAAATCTTCCACGCGCTCAAGAAAATCCTCGCCGACAAGGGCATGAGCACCTCGGTGGGTGACGAAGGCGGTTTCGCGCCGAATTTCGCCAGCAACGAAGAGTGCCTGAACACGATCCTGCAGGCCATCGACAAGGCTGGCTATCGTGCTGGCGACGATGTGGTGCTGGCGCTTGATTGTGCCTCGAGCGAGTTCTACAAGGACGGCAAATATCACCTGTCGGGCGAAGGGCTGCAACTGACTTCGACGGAGTTCGCCGACTATCTGGCGGTGCTGGCCGACAAATTTCCGATCGTGTCGATCGAAGACGGCATGGCGGAGAACGATTGGGATGGCTGGAAGGTCTTGACGGAAAAGCTGGGCAAGAAGGTTCAGTTGGTCGGCGACGACCTGTTCGTGACCAACACCAAAATTCTCAAGGAAGGTATCGAGCAGGGCGTGGCCAACTCGATTCTGATCAAGATCAATCAGATCGGCACGCTGACGGAAACGTTCGCTGCCATCGAAATGGCCAAGCGCGCCGGTTACACGGCTGTCGTGTCGCATCGCTCCGGCGAGACCGAAGACTCGACGATCGCTGACATCGCGGTGGGCACCAATGCCGGACAGATCAAGACGGGCTCGCTCTCGCGGACCGATCGCATGGCCAAATACAATCAACTGCTGCGAATCGAGGAAGATCTCGGCGACGTCGCCAGTTATCCGGGCAAGGCCACGTTCTACAATCTGCGCTGATACGCGTGCCTAGCACTCGCCCGGTTTTTGGCTGGGCGGGTGAATTGCCCGAGAGCAAACACGATGCGATTCGTGACCCTGGTGCTGGTTCTGTTGCTGGCGCTGATCCAGTATCCCCTCTGGTTCGGCAGCGGCGGGTGGCTGCATGTGCGCGAATTGCGGCAGCAACTCGCTCTTCAACAACAAAAAAACGAACAGTTGAAGGAACGCAACGAACGGCTGGCCGGCGAAGTGCAGAATCTGAAGGACGGCACGGCTGCGATCGAGGAGCGTGCGCGCTATGAGCTCGGCATGATCAAGGATGGCGAGGTGTTCGTGCAATTCGTCGCGCCTGACGGTACCGCCGATCCGTTCCGCTGGGGGGCGAGCGGCGCTGCCGCCGCAGGGCAATTACCGCCTCACGCAATTGCCCAGTCGATGCATCAGGCAGCCGCACCGAATCATCCGCACCCTCATCGTGAGCACGCCAAGCACTAGCGTCGAGAGATCACTCACCAGCCCCAGGGGCTCGGTCCATAGTAGTAACCAAACCCGTAACCAGGTCCGAACCACGGCCCATAGCCGCCGTAGTAATAGGCATTCGCGTTCCACGCGTCTCGCACGGCGGCGTTATAGGCAGCCCAGGCGCGTCGATTGCGGATGTCATCCTCCTGCTCCTGCAGCAGACGCGCATCAAGCTCCGTCAGTTTTTTGCTTTGCTCTGGTGTCAACTTCGGCGCCAGGCGGGCTGCAGCGCCTTCGGGCAACCGCTGAATAGGCGCGCCGCGCGGCGGCAGCGCAGCACATCCGCCGAGCACCGCGGTGCAAAGGCTTATCAGCGCGAGCCGCCGGGGGCCAACCGTCACGAAAGTCTGGATGGCTTTCATCGAATTTCCGAGAGGTATCTTCTGGAGCGTCAGCCTCGTACTGGCGCTTGCTCAATGCCGCTGCGATGGAGCGGCGGTCACATCGGCTGAGAGCCTGTCACCCGCGAAAAGTTGCGTCGCATCGACGGCATCGAACGTGTAGTGCTGGCGGCAAAACTCGCAGTCGATATCGATCTTCTCGCGCTCGTCCAGGATGCTTTTGACTTCCTCCCAACCAAGCATGCGCAACATATTGCCCACGCCGCGGCGTGAGCATGTGCAGCGAAAGCGGGTCGGCTGCGGCTCGAACACGCGCACGTCCTCCTGCCAAAAGAGTCGATGCAACAGGTCATCGGCGGATACCGAGAGCAATTCTTCGCGCTTGAGCGTGGCACCCAGGTGACATGCGCGCTCCCAGGTATCCTCGGCCTCCTGGGCAACGGCGCGTGCGTCGCCGGCGCCGTCGCCGGGTAGGCGCTGCAACATCACGCCCACTGCCTGCTGCTCGTCGGCCGCCAGCCAAAGATGGGTATCGAGCTGCTCGGAATGCAGCATGTAATGCCGCAGAACAGCCGCCATATCATCGAGCGGACCATCTTCGTCGGCCAGCGGGACAATGCCTTGGTAAGCCTGCTGGCCTGGGCGCTTATCGTGCGGGTCGAGCGTGATGGCGAAACGCCCGTTGCCACTGGCATTGACCATTTGCGCCAGAGTCGGATCGGCAGGCAGCTCGGTTGAATATTTGGCCGTGGCACGCATCGTGAGATCCGAGTTGCACTCGACTACCAGCATCTGCACCGGACCGTCGCCATGGATCTGCATGATCAGCGCGCCGTCGAATTTGAGATTGGCCGACAGAAGCGCAGCGGCGGCCATCATTTCGCCCAGGAGCGTGCGCACGGGCGCCGGATAGTCGTGATTCTGCAACACCGTTTGCCACGTCGTACGCAGATTCACGATTTCGCCGCGCACCGGCGCGGCGTCGAATACGAATTTCTTGAGTTGGTCGGACACTGAATGGGATTCCTGCGATAAAGGGGAGAGCCCCCCGCGGCGTCGATGAGAAAAAGAGCGATCAGCCGATTCTGACCAGCTTTTCCTTGAAGAATTGACGCCGTGTGGAGTAACTCTGAGTGGCGGCCATCATGCGCTGCCGATCTTCTTCGGTCAGCTGCCTCACCACTTTGGCGGGCGAACCCAGAATCAGGGAGTTATCTGGAAATACCTTGCCCTCGGTAACCAATGCGCCAGCACCGACCAGGCAGTTTTTTCCGATAACCGCGCCGTTCAAGACCACCGCCTGAATGCCGATCAGCGCTCCGTCGCCGATCGTGCAGCCGTGCAGCATGACCTGATGGCCGACCGTCACGTTTTCGCCGATGGTCAGCGGGAAGCCGGGATCGGTGTGCAGGATGCTGCCATCCTGAACGTTGCTGCCCGCGCCGATGGAAACCGGCTCGTTGTCGCCGCGTGCCACTGCGCTGGGCCAGATGCTGGTATTTTCGGCCAGCGTCACTTTGCCGATGATGGTGGCGGTATCCGCCACAAATGCACTTTCGTGAATTTGTGGCACGTTGTCTCCGAGTTTGTAGATTGGCATATGAGGCCCGCTAAAATGTTACAAGTCATTATTGTACCGTCATGAACCCAAAGACTTCTTCACCTGGCGCAATGCCATTGTGCACGCGCCGCGCCGCGCTAGACATTCTGCTGACGACCGATCCGTTCGCCAAGGCGCGCGCGGCGCGTGAGCTTGGTGCGCTGGTGCGCGATGGTGGTGCCGGGGTCTCGGCCGCGCTCGAGTTGCCCGAGCCGCCAGGCATTCCGGGGCGACCATCGCAACCTGAGCTTGTGTCGCCGCGCGCGCTGGAGCGGCGCGCGATGCATACCGATGCCGGTCGCGCGGCGTTGATCCACGCGCTGGCTCATATCGAATTCAATGCGATCAATCTGGCGCTCGACGCCGTTTGGCGCTTTGCCGGGCTTCCCGATGCCTTTTATGCCGACTGGCTGGGTGTGGCGGCCGAGGAGGCCTATCACTTCACCTTGCTGGCGGATCATTTGGCGGGCATGGGGTTCCGATACGGCGATTTCCCGGCGCATAACGGACTGTGGGAAATGGCGCAGAAGACCTCAGGCGACCTGTTGGCACGATTGGCCCTGGTGCCGCGCACGCTGGAAGCGCGCGGACTCGACGCAAGCCCATCGATCCGCGCCAAGCTGTGGCAGGCTGGCGATCGGCGTGCGGCGCACATCCTCGATATCATTCTGCGCGACGAAATTGGCCATGTTGCCGTGGGCAATCGCTGGTACCGCTGGTGTTGCACGCGGCAGGGGCTCGATCCGCTGGAGGCCTACCGTGAACTGGCGCAACGTTACCAGGCACCGCATCTCAAAGGACCGTTCAATTTGGAGGCTCGCCGCGCCGCTGGTTTCGACGAGGCGGAGCTCGCCGAGCTGACGCAGGCTGTGCGCAGCACGGTGATCTGAGGCGTTCGGCACGCAATGCGTGTGGGCAACTTGCAGCGTGGAAGCGCCATCTCCGATATAATCGAACGGTCATTCTTTTTTCTTCGCGATGAAAACTTCCTGCTCTGAGTTCGTCGACGTGCGCGGCTTGCGCTATCACGTCCGACGCTGGGGACCGTCGACCGGGCCCAAGTTGTTTCTGCTGCACGGTTGGATGGACGTGGCGGCCTCGTTCCAGTTTTTGGCGGACGCGCTGCCTGATGACTGGCAGTTGATCGCGCCGGATTGGCGCGGTTTTGGGCAGACCGATTGGCCGGCGACGCATGGTAACGCGGGGTGTTACTGGTTTCCCGATTATCTCGCCGATCTGGAGGCTTTGCTGGATCATTACGCCCCGGGAGAGATGGTCGACCTGGTGGGCCACAGTATGGGGGCCAACGTCGTTTGCCTGTACGCCGGCATTCGCCCTGCGCGGGTGCGGCGTGTCGTCGACCTGGAGGGCTTCGGCTTGCCTGCGACGGTTCCCACGCAGGCGGCCGGGCAATTCGCCCGGTGGCTTGATGAAATGCGCGAACCGCCGCAATTGAAGCGTTACGCCTCGCTGGCTGACGTGGTTGCGCGCTTGCGCAAGAACAATCCGCGTCTGTCCCAGGGGCGCGCGGAGTTTCTGGCGCCGCACTGGTCGCGCCAGACCGAGGCGGGCGACTGGGAAATTCTTGGCGATCCTGCTCACAAAATTGCCAATCCTTTCCTGTATCGGCTCGACGAAATCATGGCGGTCTGGCGCAACGTTGCCGCACCGGTGCTGCATGTCGAGGCGCGCGACTCGGAAACATTGCGTTTTCTGGCACGGCGGGAGTCGATCGAATCGTTCCGAGCTCGTTTCCAAGCCTTCGCGGACTTTCGCGAAGTGTTTCTCGACGATGCCGGACACATGGTGCACCATGATCAGCCCGAAGCGCTGGCGCGGTTGATCGACGATTTCTGCCGTTGCTGAAACGGCCGGCGTCGCGGATTGGGCGTCTGCGGTAAAATGAAATTCTCTTTTCCCCGCTCGCTCCATGCTCAACGCTGATCTTCATTGCCATTCGACCGTGTCCGACGGCACTCTGTCGCCGGAGGAGGTCGCGCGCCATGCAGCCGATGGCGGTGTCGAATTGTGGTCGTTGACCGATCACGACGAGATCG
>JAGXBI010000484.1 GCA_018971155.1 Burkholderiales bacterium | reverse complement strand
CTTCATCTCGGAGAACTTGATCGGGCTGCCAACGGTGAGATAGGTGCCGCGCTCCTTGTGCGGCACTTCCGTGATGGTGCCGCTGGCGCGCAACGACGGATCGTTGGCCAGCTCTTTCATGGTCAGCACAGGCGCGCACGGAATGTCGTACTTGCGCAGGATGTCGACCGCCTCGAACTTGGTCTTGTCGGCCAGCCAGGCCTCGATGGTCGCGAAGATATCGAAGATGTGCGGCTGACGCGCCTTGGCCGTGTTGTAAGCGGGGTCGTCGATCCACTCCGGCTTGCCGATCGCATTGCAGATCGGCGCCCAGGCATGCCCCTGGATGGTGAAGTAAATGTAGGCATTCGGATCGGTTTCCCAACCCTTGCATTTGAGCACCCAGCCCGGCTGGCCACCGCCGCCCGCATTGCCGCCGCGCGGCACGACGTCGTTGAACTTGCCGTATTTGCCGTCTTCGCGGATCGGGTACTGCGGATATTCCTCGAGGTAGCCGAGCCGGTCCAGGCGCTGCTGGTCGCGCAGCTTGACGCGGCACAGGTTCAAGACGCTGTCCTGCATCGAGACGGCCACCTTTTGCCCCTTGCCGGTCTTGTCGCGGCCGATCAGGGCAGTCAGGATGCCGATCGCCAGATGCATGCCGGTGTTGCTGTCGCCCAGCGCCGCCGCGCTGATGGTGGGCGGGCCGTCCCAGAAGCCGGTGGTGGATGCCGCGCCGCCAGCGCATTGCGCGACGTTTTCATACACCTTCAGGTCGTCGTAGTGATGTCCGTCGCTGAAGCCCTTGACCGAGGCCACGATCATCTTCGGGTTGAGTTTCTTGATGTTCTCCCACGAGAAACCCATGCGATCGAGCGCGCCCGGGCCGAAGTTTTCCACCAGCACGTCGGATTCCCGGATCAGCTTTTCCAGCACTTCCTTGCCTTCGGGCTTCTTGGTGTCCAGCGTCAGCGAGCGCTTGTTGCTGTTGAGCATCGTGAAGTACAGCGCATCGACGTCGGGGATGTCGCGCAACTGGGTGCGCGTCACATCGCCCGATCCGGGGCGTTCGACCTTGATCACATCAGCGCCGAACCACGCCAGCATCTGCGTGCAGGCAGGCCCGGCCTGCACGTGGGTGAAGTCGATAATCCTGATACCTTTGAGTGGCATGTCCATCGTCGGTGACTCCTCAATATCTACCGTTAGTTGTATGAAGTGATGCAGGATGCCGGCATGCCCGATCCATCGGACATGCCGACGGTGCTCTTATTTGTACATCGTCTGATTCTTGGTGCCGGGCGCGTACTCGCTCGGATCGACCCAGATGTTGATGACCGCCGAGCG
>JAGXBI010000202.1 GCA_018971155.1 Burkholderiales bacterium | reverse complement strand
TCGCCAGCGCCGCGCTCAACTCCTCGCACAGCCAATCCCATCAACACTCTTCACTTCCGCCTCGGCCCCCTACCAGCAACCTCGTCTTCGCGAAGAAGCGAGATATTAGTCCACCTCCTCTCCCCTTGGCAAGACCTTTTTTAAATATTCTTTAGCGATGCTTGAAAACAGGTTTGCGCTTTTCCAGAAATGCCGCCATACCCTCTTTTTGATCTTCGGTAGCAAACAACGAGTGAAACATTCGGCGCTCATAATGGACGCCCTCGGCCAAGGTGGTTTCATAAGCACGGTTCACCGATTCCTTCACCATCATCACCACCGGCAACGAATACTCGGCAATCGTATTGGCGGCGGCCATCGCCTCGTCAAGCAGCTTATCGGCCGGCACCACCCGCGAGACCAAGCCGGCTCGCTCTGCCTCTGCGGCATCCATGAACCGCGCCGTCAGACACATGTCCATCGCCTTTGCCTTCGACACCGCCCGCGGCAGACGCTGCGTGCCGCCAGCCCCCGGCATGATGCCCAGCTTGATTTCAGGCTGGCCGAATTTCGCAGTGTCGGCAGCGATGATGAAATCGCACATCATCGCCAATTCGCAACCGCCGCCCAACGCAAATCCCGCGACCGCCGCAATCACCGGCTTGCGAATACGTCGAACCGCCTCCCAATTGCGCGTGATGTACTCGCCCTTGAATACATCCATGTAGGTGTACTGGGCCATCATGCCGATATCGGCACCAGCGGCAAACGCCTTTTCGCTGCCCGTCAGGACAATGCAGCCAATACCATCGTCGGCGTCGAATGCGCTCAGCGCCGCGCCGAGCTCGTCCATCAGCCCATCGTTCAAGGCATTCAACGCCTTGGGGCGATTCAAGGTCACCAGGCCAACCCGGCCGCGCGTTTCCACCAAGATGTTTTCATATGCCACAGCAACTCCTCCTTTTCCTCGATAACCCGACAAAATTCACGGTCGAATGCGCGCCCACCAAGCATCGATGAGCGCATAAATCGCAGTACGAGAGTGTGACACCGATCGGCAACGCACGCACACATCATGGATTGCCGCCTGGCGCTACCACCCCCTCGAATTTGGTGTTATATTAACAAACCAACCGGTCGGTCAATTAATAAGCCGCCATCCCATTCCTGATCTCTCTTAGCCCCCGCTCACCATGACGCATCCCCTTTTCGCGAAGCATCAAAGCACGCTCGAACAGGCTCTCCAAACCGCCGAACAACGCGGTTACTGGAGCGCCTACCCGGAAATGCCAAGCCCGCGCGCCTACGGCGAAACTGCGGCGGCGGACGGCGAAGCGGCATTCAAGGCTCATTTGGGCAAGAGCTTCACGCTCGACCAGCCCGGCGTCGGCACGGTCGGGCGGGAAGTTTCCCCCTACGGCATCGAGCTGAATATCCAGTACCCGGGTTTCACCTCCGAGACGCTGTTGAGCGCCGCGAATCAGGCTCGTAAAGCGTGGTCGCTCGCCTCGCCCGATACCTGGGTCGGCGTCTCGCTGGAAATACTGGCGCGCCTGAACGCGCACAGCTTCGAAATCGCCCACAGCGTCATGCATACCACCGGACAAGCCTTCATGATGGCATTCCAGGCCGGCGGCCCGCACGCCCAAGACCGCGGCCTCGAAGCCGTCGCCTATGCCTGGAACGAGTTGCGCCGCGTCCCCGCCACGGCCTATTGGGAAAAGCCGCAGGGCAAGAATCCGCCGCTCGCCATGGAGAAGCGCTATACCATCGTTCCGCGCGGCATCGCCTTGGTATTGGGTTGCTGCACATTCCCGACGTGGAATGGCTACCCGGGCCTGTTCGCGAGCCTGGCCACCGGCAACGCGGTGATCGTCAAACCCCACCCCGGCGCCATCCTGCCGCTGGCGATCACCGTCAAGATCGCACGTGAGGTTCTGGCTGAAGCCGGTTTCGATCCCAACGTCGTCATGCTCGCGGCCACCAATCCGAATGACGGCGAGATCGTGCAGAAGCTCGCGCTGCACCCCGATGTTCGCCTGATCGACTTCACCGGCAGCACCAGGAATGGCGACTGGCTCGAGCAAAATGCTCATCAGGCCCATGTCTTTACCGAAAAAGCCGGCGTCAACCAGATCGTTATCGACTCGACCGACGACCTGAAGGGAATGGCCCGCAACATCGCTTTTTCGCTTGCGCTTTATGCCAGCCAGATGTGCACCGCGCCGCAGAATATTTACATTCCACGCAGCGGCATCCGCACACCGGAAGGCACTGTGTCGTTCGACGAGGTGGCGCAAGCGATCGCCGCCAGCGTGCAAAAGCTGTGCGGCGATCCGGCCAAGGCCGTGGAAATTCTCGGGGCGATCCAAAACGAAGGCATCGCCGCCCGTATCGACGAAGCCCGGGCGCTGGGCAAACCGGTCGTACTCGACAGCCAAACCCTGGTTCATCCGGTTTATCCCGACGCGCGCATCCGCACCCCGCTGTTGCTGCAGCTCGACGCCAACACCGATGAAGCGATCTTCACGCGCGAATGGTTCGGTCCAATCGCCTTCATCATCGCCACCGACGGCACGCAGCAATCGATGCCGCTCGCCGGCCGTATCGCCGCCGAGCACGGCGCGCTCACCCTCTCTGCCTACACCACCGATGCCCAAGTCGCCGATGCTGCGCACGAGGCCTCTGTGCAAGGCAACGTCGCGCTTTCCCTCAATCTGACCGGCGGCGTATTCGTCAACCAATCCGCCGCGTTCTCCGACTTTCACGGTACCGGCGGCAATCCAGCGGCCAACGCCAGCCTGACCGACGCAGCGTTCGTCGCGAACCGCTTCCGCGTCGTGCAGAGCCGCCGCCACGTGCCCGCCCGTTCGACGGCGGATACACCGCCGAACGCCTGAAGGCATCACCGCGCGATTCAATGACACGGCAGCCGCCCCCATGCCGGGGGCGGCGCCCAAAGCAACGAGACAAAAGACATGACCGAAGCTTTCATCTGCGACGCCATTCGCACCCCCATCGGCCGTTACGCCGGCGCCCTCAAGGATGTGCGCGCCGACGACCTGGGCGCCATTGCCCTGCGCGCGCTGATGGCACGCAATCCGCAAGTCGACTGGCACGCCATCGATGACGTCATTTACGGTTGCGCCAACCAGGCCGGGGAAGATAACCGCAACGTCGCGCGCATGTCGGCCTTGCTGGCCGAGCTGCCGATCGACGTGCCCGGCGCGACGCTCAACCGTTTGTGCGGCTCGGGCATGGACGCAATCGGCACGGCCGCGCGCGCCATCAAAGCGGGTGAGGCCGGCCTGATGCTCGCCGGCGGCGTGGAAAGCATGACCCGCGCGCCCTTCGTCATGGGCAAAGCCGCCAGCGCATTCGCGCGCAGCGCCGACATTTTCGATACCACCATCGGCTGGCGCTTCATCAACCCGCTGATGCGAGCGCAGTACGGTGTGGATTCGATGCCCGAGACTGCCGAGAACGTTGCGGTCGACTTCAAAATCAGCCGCGAAGACCAGGACAAATTCGCCTTGCGCAGCCAGGAGCGGGCCGCGCGCGCCCAGGCCGACGGCACCCTCGCGCAGGAAATCACCCCTGTCTCCATCGCGCAAAAAAAAGGCGACCCGCTGATCGTCTCGCGCGATGAACATCCTCGCGCCACCAGTCTCGACGCGCTGGCCAAACTCAAACCCATCGTGCGGCCCGACGGTTCGGTTACGGCGGGCAACGCCTCGGGCGTCAATGACGGCTCCTGCGCGGTTCTGCTGGCCAGCGAAGCCGCCGTCAAAGCACACGGCCTGAGCCCGCGCGCCCGGGTGCTCGGCATGGCCACCGCCGGCGTCGCGCCGCGCATCATGGGCATCGGCCCGGCTCCCGCCACGCAGAAGCTGCTCAAGCAATTGAACATGACGCTCGACCAGTTCGACGTCATCGAACTCAACGAGGCGTTCGCCAGCCAGGGCCTGGCAGTGCTGCGCATGCTCGGCGTTGCGGACGACGATCCGCGTGTCAATCCCAACGGCGGCGCAATCGCCCTGGGCCACCCGCTGGGCGCGTCGGGCGCCCGCCTGGTGACCACCGCGATGTACCAGTTGCATCGCACCCAAGGCCGCTTCGCACTGTGTACGATGTGCATTGGCGTCGGACAGGGAATTGCGCTGGCCATCGAACGTATCTGATACGACAGGCGCCATAACAAGTTGACCGAGGAGATGTCATGACAGAGCAAAGCGTCCTTTTTTCCCTTGAAGGCAAGGTGGCCACCCTCACGCTGAACCGGCCGGACAAGCTCAACAGCTTCACCCGCCAGATGCATGAACAGTTGCAGGCGGCACTCGACCACGTCGAGCGCAGCGGTGCGCGCGCGCTCGTGCTGACGGGTGCCGGGCGCGGCTTCTGTGCTGGCCAGGATCTGGCCGATCTGGACTTCTCGCCCGGCAGCATGACGGACCTCGGCGCGCTGATCGACAAACACTTCAATCCGCTCGTGCGGCGCCTGCGTGCGCTGCCGCTGCCGGTGATCGCCGCGGTCAACGGCACGGCGGCCGGCGCGGGCGCGAACCTGGCGCTGGCTTGCGACATCGTGCTGGCCGCCAGTTCCGCCAACTTCATACAGGCCTTCGTCAAAATCGGCCTGCTGCCCGACTCGGGCGGCACCTGGTTCCTGCCGCAGCGTATCGGCATGGCCCGCGCGATGGGTCTGGCCATGCTCGGCGATCGCGTCACTGCCGAACAAGCCGAACAATGGGGTCTGATCTGGCGCTGCGTCGACGACGCCGAACTCGGTGCTCAGGCGCAAAAGCTGGCGACCCATCTGGCCGGCCAGCCGACCCGCGCGCTGGCCGCCATCAAACAGGCGCTGCACGCCTCGGCAACCAACACGCTCGATGCCCAGCTCGACCTGGAACGCGATCTGCAGCGCGAACTCGGCCAGTCGGACGACTACGCCGAGGGCGTCAACGCCTTCCTGCAAAAACGCGCGCCCAACTTTCAAGGCCGCTAAACGCCAACTTATTCCACGAGGCCCCCCATGTCAGCATTTCACCCCACCCTTGCCGGCGGCGCCGACGCCGAGCGGCTGGCGCAAGCCGCGGGCAAAGCCATGTACAGCGTCGACCGCTGCAGCCAATGGCTTGGCCTGCAACTCCAGGAAATTCGCCCGGGCTACGCCCGCATGACCATGGAAGTGCGCGACGATTTCCTCAACGGGCATAACATCTGCCACGGCGGGCTGATCTTCACGCTGGCCGACTCGACATTTGCATTTGCCTGCAACAGCCACAATATAAATACGGTGGCCGCGGGTTGCGCGATCGAGTTCCTCAAGCCCGTGCATCGAGGCGACACGCTCACGGCCGAGGCGACCGAGCAGGTGCTTTCGGGCCGGCACGGCGTCTACGATATTCGCGTGACCAACCGGGCCGGCGAGACGGTCGCGATGTTTCGTGGCAAATCGGCGCAAATCAAGGGGCACGTCGTCCCCGTCGAATAGTCATCGCGGCGCGCGTGGCGCGCCCACCCGGGGTCCCACCGAGTAACGCCACCGCAATTTAACGCGCGCTTGCGCGAACCAGTTTTTATTGATGTTCCCAGGAGACAGTCATGACCACCGCCTTGCCGCTCGAATCCATCGAAACTGCAAGTCTGGACGAATTACAGGCGCTGCAACTCGAACGGCTTAAATGGTCGATCAAGCACGCGTACGAGAACTCGCCCGTCTATCGGAAAAAGTTCGATGAAGCCGGCGTACACCCGGACGACCTAAAAACGCTGAGCGATATCGCCAAATTCCCGTTCACCACCAAACAGGATCTGCGCGAAAACTATCCGTTCGGGATGTTTGCGGTACCGATGGAGCGCGTGGCGCGAATTCATGCGTCCTCGGGCACCACCGGCAAGCCAACCGTGGTCGGTTACACCCAGGGCGACATCGACACCTGGGCCGGCCTGGTCGCCCGTTCGATTCGCGCCGCCGGCGCGCGCCGCGGCGACAAAGTTCATGTCAGCTACGGCTACGGCCTGTTCACCGGCGGACTTGGCGCGCACTACGGCGCCGAGAAGCTGGGCATGACGGTCATTCCGTTCGGGGGCGGCCAGACCGAAAAGCAAGTCCAGCTGATTCAGGACTTCAAACCCGACATCATCATGGTCACGCCAAGCTATATGCTGGCGATCGCCGACGAGTTCGAGCGGCAAGGCATGCCGCCGGCCGAGTCGTCATTGCGCATCGGCATCTTCGGCGCGGAGCCGTGGACCAACGACATGCGCCAGGCCATCGAAAAACGTGTCGGCATCGACGCCGTCGACATCTATGGATTGTCCGAGGTGATGGGCCCGGGCGTGGCCTGCGAGTGCGCGCAAACCAAGGATGGTCCCACCATCTGGGAAGATCACTTTTATCCGGAAATCATCGACCCGGTCAGCGGCGAAGTGCTGCCCGACGGCGCGTTCGGCGAACTCGTCTTCACCTCGCTCACCAAGGAAGCGCTGCCGATCATCCGCTACCGCACGCGCGATTTGACGCGCCTGCTGCCCGGTACGGCACGCACCATGCGCCGCATGGAAAAGATCACCGGCCGCTCGGACGACATGATGATCATCCGCGGCGTAAACGTCTTCCCGTCGCAAATCGAGGAATTGCTGCTCAAGCAACCGCTGCTCGCGCCGCACTATCAGATCGTGCTCGACAAGGAAGGGCCAATGGACACCATGATGATCTACGTCGAAGCGAC
The DNA here is from genome assembly GCA_018971155.1 of Burkholderiales bacterium. GTDB lineage: Bacteria > Pseudomonadota > Gammaproteobacteria > Burkholderiales > Burkholderiaceae > Pandoraea. The sequence continues at coordinate 119 of JAGXBI010000202.1, read as the reverse complement.
ACCCGCTGCACACGATGCCGCCGAGCTTCAATCGGCCGGTGCCGCGCTCAGGCGCGACATCAAGACGTTCATCGGTGTGTCGACCGGCGTACAGGTCAAGCCGGTCGGTGGCATCGAGC
>JAGXBI010000201.1 GCA_018971155.1 Burkholderiales bacterium | reverse complement strand
AGATTCTTGAGCGACGCCTGCCCGACGATCATCTTGCCCAGCATTTGAAACGAGAATCGGGTCACGTCCCAGGTATGTTGCGCACCGCGTTGGATCGCTTGCAGCGGTCCATAGCGAACTTCCACGGTATGCATCCGGTTGACCAGGACGACGCCGATCTTGCCTTCCAAATTTCCTTTACTGTCGCGCTGCGCACGAGGCGTCACGGCCAGCGTTTGTGTTTTCCCATTGCGCAGTACCGTCAACTGGACGGCGCGTCCGGCGTCGGCATGCACCGCGGATACCAGCGTCGCGGCGGAATACAGTGGCTGCCCGTCGATTGCGATCACTTGATCACCAGCCAGCAGGCCTGCCTGGGCACCCGACTCATCCGGCATGACGTCGCTGACGAAAATTTGGGTGGCCGGTTGCAGGCCGAGCCGTCGCATGAAGTCGTCGTCGGCGCCGATGTGGCTTCCAGCGAGATTGAGCCGATAATCGCGTCCTGCCTGATTACCGCCGGCGACCAACGTGATCGAGCCGGCACTGACGATCGGGTCGAGCAGTTGCCAACGCAGATCGTCCCAGGATCGCACCGGCGTGACGCTACCGTCGCGATCGCGGATTCCCACCACCGTCTCACCGCCACCGAGCCCGGCGGCGGCTGCGATCGTTCCGGCAGGCGGCGGCGCCAGCCGGGCGGCCGGCTCGAGCACGCCGGCCAGATTCAGGCTCGTGTACAGGAGTATGGCCAACAAGAAATTCGCGACAGGTCCGGCCAGCACGATCAGGAAGCGCTTGCCGACGGTTTGCCGGTTGAAGGCCCGGTGCGCCTCATTCGCGGGCACCTGCTGGGTCTCGTCGCGCTCATCGAGCATGCGCACGTAACCGCCGAGCGGCAACGCGCAAACAGCGAACTCCGTCTGGTCAGGGCCGTGCCGCCAACTGAACAGCCGCTTGCCAAAACCCACGCTGAATCGCAGCACCTTGACGCCGCAACGTCGCGCCACCCAGTAATGACCGAATTCGTGAATGACCACGAGTACGCCGATGGCGACGACAAAAGCCAGAATCGTGGTCGTGAAGTCAATCATCTGGGCTTCCGATCACCCCAGGCGCGCGAGTACTTCGCGCGATAGCGCGCGAGCGTGCCGGTCGGCTTCCAGCACGTCGTCGAGCGATGCGGCCTGGCTCGACGGCATGCGCTTGAGAACGTCTTCGACCAGCGTCGCGATCGTGGTAAAGCCGATTCGACGATCGAGAAACGCCGCAACGGCCACTTCATTGGACGCGTTCAGAATGGTACTCGCCGTGCCACCCAACTCGAGCGCTTCGAACGCCAGCCGCAGGCATGGAAAGCGCTGCAAATTGGGACGCTCGAAAGTCAGGCGCGCCACCTCGGCAAGATCCAGCGGCTTGACACCCGACTGGATGCGCTGCGGATGGGCGAGCGCATGCGCGATCGGTGTGCGCATGTCGGGATTTCCGAGCTGGGCAAGCATCGAGCCATCTGCATAGGAAACCATCGAGTGAATCACGCTTTGGGGGTGAATCAACACCTCGATGCGCGAGGCCGGCATGCCGAACAGCCAGTGCGCCTCGATGACTTCCAGTCCCTTGTTCATCATGGTCGCCGAATCGACCGAAATCTTACGGCCCATTACCCAGTTCGGGTGGGCGCACGCTTCATCGGGCGTGACGTTTGCGAGCGTTGCCAGCTCACGCTCGCGAAACGGCCCGCCCGACGCCGTCAGTACCAGCCGCTCCACGCCGGCCCCCGACCGCGACGAGGCACCGTTGGCAAACGGCAGACACTGAAAGATCGCATTGTGCTCGCTGTCCAGCGGCAGCAGCTCGGCACCGCCATCGGCGACGGCCTGCATGAAAAGCGCCCCCGACATCACCAACGCTTCCTTGTTTGCCAGCAGGATACGCTTGCCGGTTCGCGCAGCCGCCAAAGTCGGCGGCAACCCAGCCGCACCGACGATCGCAGCGACCACGGTGTCCGCTTCCGACGCGGCAGCCGCGGCACACAAGGCCTGCGGACCATGCGCGACCTCGGTCGCAAGCCCCTTGGCGCGCAGCCGCCGTTCGAGCTCGGCCGCTTTGTCGGCATCGCCAATGACCGCCAGGGCCGGGCGAAGCGTGCAACATTGCTCGAAGAGTTTGTCGAGATTATGGTGGGCCGTCAGCGCGTGCACGCTGAAACGGTCGGGATGACGCGCCACCACATCGATCGTGCTGTCGCCGATCGATCCGGTGGAGCCAAGTATGACGAGGCGTTGTGCCATATTAGACCAATAGCATGACAAGCGGCAGAACAGGCAAAAGGGCGTCGATACGATCCAATATCCCTCCATGCCCGGGCAACAATCCACTGGAATCTTTCCTGCCGGCCTGGCGCTTGAGTTGCGACTCGAAAAGATCTCCCACGATGCTGTATATCACCAGCAGCGTCAAGCATACCGCGCCAGTTGCGACGCCGAATCGATCGACCAGCACCGACACCAGCGTCGATTCGCCATGGCTACCGGCCAGCATCACGACGGCGGCGACCAGCAACACCAGGAACCAGCCTCCCGCCGCCCCTTCCCAGGTCTTTCCCGGGCTGATGCCGGGCGCCAATTTATGCCGACCAAATGCTCTGCCCGCAAAATAGGCGCCGGAATCTGCCAGCCAGACGACAACCAGGACAGAGAGAAGGAAGATCACGCCATGCAGGCGCGCCAGCCAAATCGCTTGCCACGCGGCGATCAGGACCACCCACCCCGCCAACAACAGGAACATACGCCATGCGCCGCGCGCCTGGGGTTTGCGCCACAGGGTATAGGGACCGATCAACAGCCAAAACAGCACCGCGGGGCGCAGCCACGCCGACGACGGAATAACGCCGGCGTAACTGGCCGCTACGCCGGCCAAGGCGACCAGCGCGTAGGGCACGCTTCCGGCCAACGGCAGCCCCAGCAAACGCGCCCATTCCCAGGCACCCAAAACCACTGCCACCGCGACCACCAAGCCAAATTGTCCTGGCGTGCCGAGAAACAGGGCGGGAAGCACTATGGCCAGGAGAACCAGCGCGGTCAGGACGCGTGTTTTCAGCATTTACCGAGCTTTTCCGGAATTTTTCTTGGCTTGCGCGCTGGTTCGCCCGAAGCGGCGTTCGCGCATTTGGTACGAAGCAATCGCCTGATCGAGCGCAGCAGCATCAAAATCCGGCCAGTAAGTGTCGGTGAAGTACAGTTCGGTGTAGGCGAGTTGCCACAACAGGAAATTGCTGATGCGCTGCTCCCCTCCGGTGCGGATAAACAGATCCGGCTCGGGCGCATAGGCCATGCTCAGGTGCCGCGCCAGCATCTCCTCGCTCGGCTCGCCTTCGACCAACAGGCCCTGGGCGCCGGCCTCGAGCGCCATGCGACGGGCCGCCTGCAGGATGTCCCAGCGCCCCCCGTAGTTCGCCGCGATAGTCAGCGTCAGCCGCGTATTGCCTGCGGTCCTGGCCTCGGCTTCCTGCACCAGTTCCCGAATGCGGGGATCGAACGCCTCAAGCGCTCCTATCACTCGCAAGCGGATACCGTTGCCGTCGAGTTTGTCGATCTCTCGCTCCAGCGCGCTGATGAACAGCTTCATCAGGAAGGAAACTTCCTCGCCGGGGCGCCGCCAGTTCTCGGAGCTGAAAGCGAATAACGTCAGATACTCGACGCCGCGCCGCATGCACGCCTCGACCGTGCCCCGCACGGCCTCGACGCCACGCGCATGTCCGGCCACGCGAGGCAATTTACGCCGCGTCGCCCAGCGACCATTGCCATCCATCACAATGGCGATATGACGCGGCACCGCGACAGTCTCCGGCACCGCCAGCGTCGAACTCGAATAAGCCATCAGGATGTCAGTCACCCTCCGTGCAACAGCGGTCTCAGACCGTCAGGATTTCGCTTTCTTTCTGTTGGCCAAGCTTGTCGATTTCAGCCACGAATTTGTCCGTGAGCTTCTGGACATCGTCCTGCGCACGGCGCTCATCGTCTTCAGAAATTTCCTTGTCCTTGAGCAATTTCTTAAGTTGCTCGTTGGCCTCACGACGCAGGTTGCGTACGGCGACCTTGGCGCCTTCGGCCTCGCTTTTGACCACTTTGGTCATCTCGCGACGACGCTCTTCGGTCAGCGCGGGCATCGGAACTCGAATCAGGTCCCCTTGCGTTGCGGGATTGAGCCCCAGATCCGACTCACGGATGGCCTTTTCGACCGCGGCGACCATTTTCTTCTCCCATGGCTGCACGCCAATCGTGCGGCCATCGACGAGCGTGACGTTGGCCACTTGGGAAATCGGTACCATCGAGCCGTAATAGTCGACTTGCACGTGGTCCAGCAACCCGGTGTGAGCCCGACCGGTGCGTACCTTGGCCAGATCGGCCTTGAACGCCTCAATGGACTTCTGCATTTTTTGCTGGACATTCTGCTTTATGTCAGCAACGGTCATGAAAACCTCCGAGCCAGGGAATAGAAAAAAGAAGAATTTGCGCATGCGCAAATTCTCGTTCAATTTGGAATATCAAACGTGTACGAGCGTTCCTTCGTTCTCGCCCAAGACGACATGCTTGAGCGCGCCGGGCTTAACGATGGAGAAAACGCGGATCGGCAATTTCTGGTCACGGCACAGGGCAAATGCCGTGGCATCCATGACTTGCAGGTTTTTTGAAATTGCCTCATCGAAACTGATTGTCGAGTACTTCACCGCGTCAGCCACTTTCTTGGGATCGGCCGAGTATACTCCGTCGACCTTGGTCGCCTTGAGCACGACCTCGGCGCCGATTTCGGAGCCGCGCAACGCCGCCGCGGTATCGGTGGTGAAAAACGGATTGCCCGTGCCGGCAGCGAAAATTACCACCTTGCCTTCCTCGAGCTGGCGAATGGCGCGCGGACGAATGTAGGGCTCGACGACCTGATCCATGCGCAGCGCCGATTGCACGCGGCCTTCGATACCGGCGTGGCGCATGGCATCCTGCAACGCCAGGGCGTTCATCATGGTCGCCAGCATGCCCATATAGTCGGCCGTCGCCCGGTCCATGCCGGCCGCGCCTCCGGCGACACCGCGAAAAATGTTTCCGCCGCCGATCACGATCGCCATCTGGACGCCCAGGCGAACGACATCGGCGATATCGGCAACCATGCGCTCGATCGTGGCCCGATTGATGCCGAAAGCATCGTCTCCCATCAGGGCCTCACCGGAAAGCTTGAGAAGTACGCGCTTATAAGCAGTAGGCATAAGGATCCTTGCAGGGTCTAGGTGGGCACTGTGATCGAGTTTGAAACAAAGTTTTTCGGAGGCGGCTGGCGCGCCGCCTCCGCCAGCATCACGCCTGCTTGGCGGCAGCCACTTGGGCGGCGACTTCCGCTGCGAAGTCGTCCTGCTTCTTCTCGATGCCCTCGCCCACGACATACAGCGTGAATCCCTTCACTGCGGTATTGGCGGCCTTGAGCATCTGTTCGACGGTTTGTTTGTCATTCTTGACGAACGTTTGGTTCAGCAACGACACCTCTTTGAGGTATTTTTGTACGCTGCCTTCGACCATCTTGGCGACGATTTCGGCCGGCTTGCCCGATTCAGCGGCCTTTTGCTCGGCGATACTGCGCTCCTTGGCGATCAATTCGGCCGGAACCTGCTCGGCCGACAGCGACACCGGCTTCATCGCCGCAATGTGCATCGCCACATCCTTGCCGACTTGCTCCTCGGCGCCGTCGTATTCGACCAGCACGCCAATGCGGGTACCGTGCAGGTAGGAAGTCAGCTTGACCGGGCTGTCGTAGCGCACGAAGCGCCGGATCGCGACGTTTTCACCGATCTTGCCGATCAAATCCTTGCGCACCTGTTCGACGGTCGAACCTTGCAGCGGCAGGGCCGACAATGCCGCCAGATCGGCCGGGTTCTGCTTGACCACCAGTTCGGCCACGGTCTTGCCGAACGCGAGAAAATCGTCGTTCTTGGCGACGAAGTCGGTTTCGCAGTTCAACTCGACCAAAGCGCCCAGACTGCCTGCGCCTTTGCTTTCGATGCACGCGGCCACGATGCCTTCGGCCGTCACGCGGCTGGCAGCCTTGCTGGCCTTGTTGCCCAATTTAACGCGCAGAATCTCTTCGGCCTTGTCCATATCGCCGTCGGCTTCCGTCAGCGCCTTCTTGCATTCCATCATCGGCGCGTCGGTCTTGCCACGCAGTTCGGCCACCATGCTTGCAGTAATTGCCGCCATATGTCACTCCTGAAATTCAAAATCTTTCGAACACGCCCAACCCGTTCCGGGCGGCTGCCTGGCCGCTGTGCCACGGTTCAGCCTCGGCTGCTCAAACGCTTACTTCAAAAAAAAGGGGCTCAACCGCAGCCCCTTTGTGGTTTGCCTGCGTGAGGAATTACGCCTCGTCGCTAACTTCGACAAATTCGTCGCTGCCGTCGCCACGTACCGCTTCCACGACTTCGTTGACCGCGTTGGCGCGCCCTTCGAGAATCGCATCGGCCACGCCGCGGGCGTACAGCGCCACAGCCTTGCTCGAGTCATCGTTACCCGGAATGATGTAGTCGACGCCTTCGGGCGAATGGTTGGTATCGACCACCGCGATCACCGGCACGCCCAGCTTGACGGCTTCGGTGATGGCAATCTTGTGGTAGCCGACGTCGATCACGAAGATCGCATCGGGAATACCGCCCATATCCTTGACGCCACCGATCGACTTCTCCAGCTTGGCCATCTCACGCTGGAACATGAGGCTTTCCTTCTTGCTCATCCGCTCGGTTTCGCCAGCGGCGAGCGCGGCTTCCATGTCCTTGAGCTTTTTGATGGAAGACTTCAGGGTCTTGAAGTTGGTCAGCATGCCACCCA
>JAGXBI010000200.1 GCA_018971155.1 Burkholderiales bacterium | reverse complement strand
GCGCTCATCGAGTACGACGGCCGGGTGCTGCTGGCCCGCAACGCGGCCTGGCCGGAAGACATGTTTGCGCTGATCACCGGATTTCTCGAGCGCGACGAGACTCCGGAAGACGGCATCCGGCGCGAAATCAAGGAGGAGACCAACCTGGGGGTGACAGGGCTGACGCTGCTGGGCGTCTACGAGTTCATGCGCAAGAATGAGTTGATCATTGCGTATCATGCGCGTTGCGAGGGCGAGGTCGTGCTGTCCGACGAGTTGGTCGACTATCGCCTGATCGCGCCGCACCGCCTGCGTCCGTGGCGAGCCGGCACCGGACACGCGGTGGCCGACTGGATGCGGCAGCGTGGCTTGCCGTTCGACTATGTGGATTCGCCGCGCCTGCCGGCTACCGATGCATAGCGCGGCGCGGCTGGAGTAATATCTGTTGGATCGGCTCGCGTATCACGCGGCCGCATGAAAGGGACCGTACCATGGAGTTTCAACGAGAAGTCGACGCGCGTGGCTTGAATTGCCCGTTGCCGATTTTGCGCGCCAAGAAGGCGCTGGCCGATATGCAGAGCGGGGAAATACTGAGGGTGATGGCGACCGATCCGGGCTCCGCGCGCGATTTCGCCGCGTTTGCCAAGCAGACCGGCAACGAGCTGGTGGAGTCGCGCGAGGAAGACAAGACGTTTTATTTCCTGATGCGCCGGCGATAACCCGAACCAAGCACGCAAAAAAAAGCCGGCGCCATCGAGTGCCGGCTTTTTCATGCGGGGCGCACGGTGTTATTTGAGCTGCACCTGCTTCAAATACGCAGTGAATTCATCCTTGACTTCCTCGTGACGCAGCGCGAACTCGACAGTCGCCTTGAGATAGCCCAGCTTGCTGCCGCAATCGTAACGCGTGCCGTGATATCGGTACGCCAACACCTGCTCTTCCTGCAGCAGCGACTGAATCGCGTCGGTCAATTGAATCTCGCCACCCGCGCCCGGCTTCAGGTTGCGGATGTGCTTGAAGATCGCCGGACGCAGCACGTAGCGGCCGACCACCCCCAGGTTGGAAGGCGCGTCCTCGGGGGCTGGCTTCTCGACGATACCCGAGAGCATGTAGAGATGGTCCTCCCACTCCTTGCCCTCGATCACGCCATATGAGCGGCTCTGTTCGCGCGGGATTTCCTCGACCCCCAGGACCGAGCTGTGGAAGTGATTGAACACGTCGACCATTTGCTTGAGTACCGGCGGGTCACCGTCGAGCAGGTCGTCGGCCAGAATGACCGCGAACGGTTCGTCGCCGACCAGCTTCTGCGCGCACAGCACCGCATGGCCCAGGCCAAGCGCTTCCGGTTGCCGCACGTAGAAGCAGTCGACATTGGCCGGCTTGATCGAGCGCACGACATTGAGCAGCGCCTGCTTGTGCTTGGCCTCGAGCTCGGCCTCGAGTTCGTAGGCTTTGTCGAAATGATCCTCGATGGCGCGCTTGTTGCGGCCCGTGACGAAGATCATTTCGGTGATACCGGCTGCCACGGCTTCTTCGACGGCATACTGGATCAGCGGTTTATCGACGATCGGCAGCATTTCCTTGGGGCTCGCCTTGGTGGCCGGCAGAAAGCGGGTGCCCAGACCGGCGACCGGAAAGACGGCTTTGGTGACTTGCATTGACATATTCTCCTGGTCAGCCGCAAAAATTTCGTACGGCGTCTAAACCATGCCGCAGTGCCGCGGGCACCGCGGCGGCGCGAGGCACGCGGTCATTTTGCAATGACCCGCGCGTCGATTCAAGCCGGCAGGCGCGCCAGCTGGGCCTGCAATTTGAGCAGCGTCGCCTCGAAATCCTGCAGGCGCTGGCGCTCGAGCGAAATGACCGCCTCGGGTGCCTTGGCAACGAAGCTCTCGTTACCGAGCTTGCCCCGGCACTTCGCGACTTCATCGCTCAAGCGCTTGATTTCCTTGCCGAGACGCGCGCGCTCGGCGCCGACGTCGATTTCCACCTTGAGCGCGAGCCGGTTGCTGCCGACGATGGCCACCGGCGCGCCCGGCGCCTGGGCGTCGAGCGTGCTGTCATCGGCCAGCACCTGAACTTCGGAGAGTTTGGCCAGCGTTTGCAGATACGGTGCAATCGATTTCAGGAACGCCGTGTCGCCCGCGGCCAGCAACGGCACGCGCTGAGCGGGCGACAGACTCATCTCGCCACGTAGATTGCGGCATGCGTCGACGGCCGCCTTGAGTTGCTGCATCCATGCTTCGTCGGCTTCGTCGATCTTGCCGGGCTCGGCGACCGGGAATGGCTGCACCATGATGCTGGCCTCGCCCGGAGCTGCCTCGGACGGATAGCGTCCGGCCAGCGGCGCGACCTTTTGCCAAAGCGCTTCGGTAATGAACGGGATGATCGGATGGGCCAGGCGCAGCGTGGTTTCCAATACGCGCAGCAGGGTTCGGCGGGTCGCACGTTGCTGTGCGGGCGTGCCGTGCTGCAGTTGCCATTTGGCCAGCTCGACATACCAGTCGCAGTATTCGTCCCAGACGAATTTATAGATGGCGCTGGCGATGTTGTCGAAGCGATAGTCGGCGAATCCCTTGGCGACGTCCATTTCAACCCGCTGCAGCTGCGACACGATCCAGCGGTCGGCGCGCGAGAAGTCGAGCTGGCCCTCGGGGCCGCAGTCGTGATTGCACGGCGCCAGGCCGCAATCATGGCCTTCGCAGTTCATCAGCACGAAGCGCGTGGCATTCCACAGCTTATTGCAGAAGTTTCGGTAGCCTTCGCAGCGCGCGAGGTCGAAATTGATGTTGCGCCCGAGCGTGGCCATCGAGGCGAACGTGAAGCGCAGCGCATCGGTGCCGAACGCGGCGATGCCGGCCGGGAATTCCTTGCGGGTTTTCTTCTCGATGGTGGCCGCCTGCTTCGGATTCATCAGGCCGGTGGTGCGCTTGCCGACCAGCGTATCGAGGTCGATGCCGTCGACGATGTCGATCGGGTCGAGCGTATTGCCCTTGGATTTCGACATCTTCTGGCCTTCGGCGTCACGCACCAGGCCGTGCACGTAGACCGTATGAAACGGCACCTGGCCGGTGAAGTGCGTGGTCATCATGACCATGCGCGCGACCCAGAAGAAGATGATGTCGAAACCGGTAACCAGCACCGATGACGGCAGGAAATGCTGCATCTCCGGCGTTTTCTCGGGCCAGCCCAGCGAGGAGAACGGCACCAGCGCCGAGGAGAACCAGGTATCGAGCACGTCGGCGTCCCGCGTGAGCGGGCCGGTGTAGCCGCCGGCTTTGGCCTGGCCGCGGGCTTCCTCTTCATTGCGCGCGACGAAGATTTGCCCGTCGTCGCCATACCAGGCGGGAATCTGGTGGCCCCACCAGAGTTGGCGGGAGATGCACCAGTCCTGGATGTTTTCCAGCCATTGGTAGTAGGTGGTGGTCCAGTTTTCCGGCACGAATTTGATCTGGCCGTCGCGCACCACGTCGAGCGCGGTCTCGGCGATCGACTTGCCCGGTGTGAAGGTGCCGGCCGGCGCGGGTTTGCTCATGGCGACGAACCATTGGTCGGTGAGCATCGGCTCGATCACCGAACCGGTGCGATCGCCGCGCGGCACCATCAGTTTGTGCTTGTTGACCGAGGCCAGCAGGCCGGCGGCGTCGAGATCGGCGACGATCTGCTTGCGCGCTTCGTAGCGGTCCAAGCCGCGGTATTTCTCGGGCGCGTGTTCGTTGATCCTGGCGTCGAGCGTGAGGATGCTGATCAGCGGCAGGTGATGGCGCTGGCCGACCGCGTAGTCGTTGAAATCGTGGGCTGGAGTCACTTTTACGCAACCGGTGCCGAACTCGCGATCGACATAGTCGTCGGCAATGATCGGGATCTCGCGGCCGCACAGCGGCAACTGCACGGACTGGCCGATCAGATGCCGGTAGCGTTCGTCGTCCGGATGCACCATCACGGCGGAGTCGCCGAGCATCGTCTCGGGGCGGGTCGTCGCCACGGTGAGATGGCCCGCGCCGCTGGCCAGCGGGTAGCGGATGTGCCACATGTGGCCTTCTTCCTCCTCGCTGACGACTTCGAGGTCGGACACGGCGGTGAGCAGTTTCGGGTCCCAGTTGACCAGCCGTTTGCCGCGGTAGATCAGGCCCTGCTCATACAGTCGGACGAATACCTCGCGCACGGCGCGGGACATTTTGTCGTCCATCGTGAAATATTCGCGGCTCCAGTCGATCGAAGCGCCCAGACGTCGAATCTGGCGCGTGATCGACGAGCCCGACTGCTCCTTCCAGGCCCAGACCCGTTCGACGAACTTTTCGCGGCCCAGGTCGTGACGCGAGACGCCCTGCGCGTCCAGTTGACGCTCCACCACGATCTGCGTGGCGATCCCGGCATGATCGGTGCCGGGGACCCACAGGGTATTGGCGCCTTTCATCCGGTAATAGCGGGCCAGGCCGTCCATGATGGTCTGGTTGAAGGCGTGGCCCATATGCAGGGTGCCGGTGACGTTCGGCGGCGGCAACTGGATGCTGAAATCTTCCTTGCCCGCGTCGAGCGTCGGACGCGCATACCCGCGCTGTTCCCAGATGGGGCCCCAATGGGCCTCGATGTCGTGTGGTTCGAAGCTTTTGGCTAGCGTGGTGTCGCTCATGGGTCGAAGTCGGGGATTTGTGCGGTAAACAAATAATTATAAGAGATAGCCAGTGCGGCAGCGCTTTATAATCGAGCCTGATGTGTTTTGCTCTGTCTTTTTCCCCTGCCGACCCTCATGCCCGATCTGCTTGCCAACCTGAATCCCGAACAACTGGCCGCCGTGACGTTGCCCGACGAGCCAGCCCTGATCCTGGCGGGGGCGGGCAGCGGCAAGACGCGCGTGCTGACCACCCGTATCGCCTGGCTGCTGCAGAACGGACGCGTGAGTCCGGCCGGCGTGCTGGCGGTGACCTTTACCAACAAGGCGGCCAAGGAAATGCAGGCGCGCCTGTCCGCACTGCTGCCGATCAATACACGCGGCATGTGGATCGGCACGTTTCATGGGCTGTGCAACCGCCTGCTGCGGGCACATTATCACGACGCCGGATTGCCCCAGACGTTTCAGATTCTCGATTCCCAGGATCAATTGTCGGCCATCAAGCGCCTGCTCAAGGCGTTGAACGTCGACGACGAGAAATATCCGCCCAAAAACCTGCAGTATTTCATCAACAACGCAAAGGAACAGGGTTTGCGCTCCGGGCAGGTGGAGGCCAACGACGCGTTCAATCGCAAGTTCGTCGAGCTTTATGCCGCTTACGAAGCGCAATGCCTGCGGGAGGGCGTGGTCGACTTCGCGGAGTTGCTGTTGCGCTGCTATGAGCTGCTGCAGCACAACGAGCCGCTGCGTGCGCATTATCAGGCCCGTTTCAGGCACATCCTGGTCGACGAATTCCAGGACACCAATCGCCTGCAGTACGCCTGGCTGAAACTCCTGGCCGGACAGCACAATGCGATTTTCGCGGTCGGCGACGACGATCAGAGCATCTATGCGTTTCGCGGCGCGAACGTCGGCAATATGGCCGATTTCGAGCGCGAATTCCATGTGCGGCATTTGATCAAGCTCGAACAGAACTATCGCTCGCACGGCAATATTCTTGATGCGGCCAATGCGCTGATTGCCCACAACGCGCATCGCCTGGGCAAGAATCTGCGCACCGACGCCGGTCACGGCGAGCCGGTGCGCGTGTTCGAGGCCGCGACCGACCTGCAGGAGGCCAATTGGCTGGTCGAGGAGATCAAGGCGCTGATCAATCAGGGCGCCGCGCGCCAGGATGTGGCCGTACTCTATCGCAGCAATGCGCAATCGCGCGTGCTCGAGCATGCGCTGGTCGGCGCGGGGATCCCTTATCGAGTCTATGGCGGACTGCGCTTTTTCGAGCGGCAGGAGGTCAAGCACGCATTGGCTTACCTGCGGCTGATGGAAAATCCGCGGGACGATACGGCGTTCGCCCGCGTGGTCAATTTCCCGGCGCGCGGGATCGGCGCCCGCTCGCTGGAGCAACTGGCGGATGCGGCCCGCCTGTATAACTGCGCGATGTTCGAGGCGGTGCCTTACATGACGGGCAAGGCCGGCAGCAACCTGGGCGCCTTCGTGAAATTGATCGAGCAAATGCGCGCTGAAACCCGGCAATTGACGCTGCCCGAGACGGTCGAGCAAGTCATCGAGGGCAGCGGGCTCAACGCCCACTACCAGACCGAGCGGGAAGGGCAGGACCGGCTGGAAAACCTGCAGGAACTGGTGCATGCGGCAGCGGCCTTTGTCAGCGAGGAGGGTTACGGGCTGGATGCGCCGGCGCGGGTACTGGCCGTGCGCAGCGCGGCGCAGGCACTGCCTGGAACGGATGGCGAGACAGGCGGCACGGTAGTCGACGCCGATACGCCGATCGAGATGACGCCGTTGGCGGGTTTTCTTTCCCATGCGTCGCTCGAGGCGGGCGACAATCAGGCAGAGGCCGGCCAGGATGCGGTCCAGTTGATGACGGTGCATGCGGCCAAGGGCCTCGAGTTCGCCGCGGTGTTCGTGACCGGTCTCGAAGAAGGGCTGTTTCCGCATGAAAACAGCGCGATGGAGCAGGACGGTCTTGAAGAGGAGCGCCGCCTGATGTACGTGGCCATCACGCGCGCGAAGGAACGGCTCTACCTGTCGTTCACGCAAAGCCGGATGCTGCATGGCCAGACCCGCTACAACGTGCGCTCGCGCTTCTTCGAGGAGTTGCCCGAGGGCGTATTGAAGTGGCTCACGCCTCGCGTGGCCGCGGGCTCGCGCTGGACCGGCAACGACAGTGCCTGGGGCCGCAACTGGTTTGGCAGGCCGCAGGCACCGGCGCAGCCCGAGGCATGGGCTGCGACGCCGGGCGACGTGGCGCTGGCGCAGCGCTCG
>JAGXBI010000199.1 GCA_018971155.1 Burkholderiales bacterium | reverse complement strand
CGCCAGCGTGTCGTTCATGACTCGACCGGATTGCTCCGGCATCGAATCCTGGCGTCCCCTAGGGGATTCGAACCCCTGTACTCACCGTGAAAGGGTGATGTCCTAGGCCTCTAGACGAAGGGGACAAAATCTTGGCAGATTTCGCCTCTATTTCAGCGAAGGCGCACATTATATATGCTTTTACTTCGCCTGCGAAGTCTTGCTTGATTCGATCAAGCAAAACGGTTCTGTGGTGGAGGTAAGCGGGATCGAACCGCTGACCTCTTGCATGCCATGCAAGCGCTCTCCCAGCTGAGCTATACCCCCCGAACAGAGAAATGAGATTTTATAGATGATCCAAAATCTTGTAAATACCTAGCCCCGCTTTTTTACCGTATTCGGGCAAAAAAAAGCGAGCCGAAGCTCGCTCTTTGCGCAGCAATCACCAGGCCGTCGGCGGTCCGGTATCGATCGCCTCGCTTACTGTGCTTGCGCCTCGGATTCCGACGAGCGCTTGACCAGCGGTGTGCCCTGCTCTTCCGGCGTCAATGCCTTGACGGACAGACGCAGGCGACCCTTGTCGTCATGCTGGATCACTTTGACACGCACCGCCTGGCCTTCCTTGAGCCATTCGTTGATGTCCTTGATTCGCTCGTTGGCGATTTCGGAGATGTGCAGCAAGCCATCCTTGCCCGGCAACACGCTGACGATCGCACCGAACTCCAGCAGCTTCAGCACCGTACCGTCATAGACCTGCCCCACTTCGACTTCAGCGGTGATGGCTTCGATGCGGCGCTTGGCCTCGGCCATCCCTTCAGAGTTGGTGCTGGCGATAGTCACCACGCCGTCGTCGGAGATATCGATGCTGGTGCCGGTTTCCTCGGTCAGCGCACGAATCACCGAACCGCCCTTGCCGATCACATCGCGGATCTTCTCCGGATTGATCTTGAGCGACACCATGCGCGGCGCGAACTCAGACAGCTCGGTACGAGCTCCCGACACGGCGTCCTGCATCTTGCCGAGGATGTGCATGCGGCCTTCCTTGGCTTGCGCCAGCGCGACTTGCATGATTTCCTTGGTGATGCCCTGGATCTTGATATCCATCTGCAGCGCGGTCACGCCATCGGCGGTACCCGCGACCTTGAAATCCATATCGCCGAGGTGATCCTCGTCGCCCAGGATATCGGTCAGGACAGCGAACTTGTTACCTTCGAGAATCAGACCCATGGCGATACCGGCGACGTGCGCCTTCATCGGCACACCGGCATCCATCAGCGCCAGGCAGCCGCCGCACACCGAGGCCATCGACGACGAGCCATTGGACTCGGTGATTTCCGATACCACGCGGATTGAATACCCGAACTCCTGTTCGCTCGGCAAGCAGGCCAGCAGCGCACGCTTGGCCAAACGGCCATGGCCGATCTCGCGACGCTTGGGCGAACCAACGCGCCCGGTTTCGCCGGTGGCGAACGGCGGCATGTTGTAGTGAAGCATGAAACGGTCGCGGTACTCACCCTGCAGTGCGTCGATGATCTGCTCGTCGCCCTTGGTGCCCAGGGTCGCGACGACCAGCGCTTGCGTCTCGCCGCGCGTGAACAGCGCCGACCCGTGGGTGCGCGGCAGCACGCCGGTACGAATGCTGATGGGGCGCACGGTACGGGTATCGCGACCATCGATACGCGGCTCGCCGTTGAGAATCTGGCTGCGCACGATACGCGCTTCGAGATCGAACAGCATGTTGTCGACTTCGACGTCATCAGGGGCGGCCGCGCCGTTCGCAGCGGCTTGCTCGGCCAGTTTGGCTTTGACTTGAGCGTACACGCCGCGAACCTGCTGAGTGCGAGCCTGCTTTTCGCGCACTTGATAAGCGGCGCGCAAATCCTGCTCGGCCAGCGCCATTACATTTGCGATCAGCGTCTCGTTCTTTGCCGGCGGCGCCCAGTCCCATTCCGGCTTGCCGCCATCGCGCACCAGTTCGTGAATCGCGTTGATGGCAGTCTGCATTTGTTCGTGACCGAACACGACGGCGCCGAGCATGACGTCTTCGGGCAATTGGTCGGCTTCCGATTCGACCATCAATACCGCACGCTCGGTGCCGGCGACCACCAGGTCAAGTCGCGACGACGCGATCTGCGTACGCGTCGGATTCAGGACGTACTGGTTGTCGATATAGGCCACCCGAGCCGCGCCGACCGGACCGTTGAACGGCAGGCCCGATACAGCCAGCGCCGCCGAGGCGCCGATCAGGGCAGGAATATCGGTCGGCACTTCCGGGTTGATCGACAGAACGTGAATGACGACCTGAACTTCGTTGTAGAAGCCTTCCGGAAACAGCGGACGGATCGGACGATCGATCAGACGGGAGGTCAGCGTCTCGTTCTCGGACGGACGGCCTTCGCGCTTGAAGAAGCCGCCCGGGATCTTGCCGGCCGAATAGGTTTTCTCGATGTAGTCGACGGTCAGCGGGAAGAAATCCTGGCCCGGTTTCGCATTCTTGGCGCCCACCACGGTGGCCAACACCACCGTTTCATCGACGTCCACGAGAACCGCGCCGCTGGCCTGGCGAGCGATCTCACCCGTTTCCAGACGTACCGTGTGCTGTCCCCACTGGAAGGTTTTCACGATTTTATTGAACATTTGCACTCCTGTATCGAGTCGCGCTCATTGGTGCAGCGGCGCGACAACGCTGCCGGGCGAACCCGACGAATCGTAGGGGGAGTGTTATGCCATTCCAACAACCGCCGCACCGTTTCAGTGCTGGTCTGGCTCGCTGCTGGAATGACACAAATCCTACTTGTCGCGGGATCCCGAGAATCCAGGCAAGACACTGTGCCAGCGACTTGCCGCTAAAAAGCAAAATGCCTGCATCAGCGTGCTGATACAGGCATCTTCAATCAATCCCTCCGGCTTACTTGCGCAGCCCAAGCTTTTCGATCAACGAACGATAACGGTCAGCGTCTTTACCCTTCAGGTAGTCGAGCAGCTTGCGGCGGCGGCTCACCATGCGCAGCAGGCCGCGACGGCTGTGGTGATCCTTCATGTGCGCCTTGAAATGCGGCGTCAATTCGTTGATGCGGGCCGTCAGGAGAGCAACCTGGACTTCAGGCGAACCGGTATCCTTGGCGCCTCGCGCGTACTGCGCAACGACATCCGACTTTTTGATATCTGCAACTGACATTGATTTTCCTTAAGTGAACAAGCGGTCACGGAAGAAAGGCCGTGCCGTGGATTTACAAAAACCGCGCTTGGTGTGGAGCAAAAAACGCGGTTCAACTGCAAGTGCTGGATTATATGGCAAAAATCCCCCGATTGCCAGCGGGACTCGCCCTGAAATTCCCGGCGCCCCCGCCGCGTCGTCGCCGTGGCCGGCGCGGGCAGCGCATAATGAGGGCGGATACCAGCAAGGAGGAAACATGGCATTCTTGTGGCGCATCGTCAGCCTCGCCCTGGCTCGGAGAGTGTCGCTGGCCGCGTTGCTGGTGGCGGGCTGCCTGGCGGGCTGCACCCCGATTTGGCAGACCATTCCCGCGGGCGTATCGCGCGCGGACGTCGAGACCCGTCTCGGCACGCCGCGCGAGGTATATCAATTGCCAGATGGTGTCACGCGCTGGCTCTACCCGACCCGCCCGTACGGCCAGCACACGATCGCCGTCGATTTCGACGCGCATGGCCGGGTGTTGCACGTGCAGGATGTCATGACCAGTCGGGCGTTCGACCAGGCCCAGATTGGCAAATGGACCGAGGACGACGTCCGCCGGCATTTCGGCATCCCGGTCGAAACGGCCTATTTCCCGCTCATGAAACGTGAAGTCTGGACTTATCGCTTCAAGCAATATGGCGCCTGGGACATGCTGATGCATTTCTATTTCAGCCCCGACGGCATCTTGCGCATGACCCAGACCACGCCCGATCCGCTGCACGACCCCGATCGGCGGTTGCTGTTCTGACGATCCGCCGCGCCGCAATGCAAACGGCGCCCTTCCTGGGGCGCCGTTTGCGTATCGGGGAGCATGAAACTCCCGCCCCGGCTATCAGGGCGTCAGTTGCGGATTCAATTTTTCCGCTTTCGAGTACAGCTTGTTCAGCGCCGAGAGGTAGGCCTTGGCCGACGCTGCGACGATGTCGGGATCGGTGCCGACGCCGTTGACGATACGGCCGGCCTTGGACAGACGCACAGTCACCTCGCCCTGCGACTGCGTGCCGGTGGTAATCGCGTTGACCGAATACAGCACCAGTTCAGCGCCGCTCTTGACCTGGCCCTCGATCGCATTGAGTGTGGCATCGACCGGTCCGTTGCCGTCCGACTCTCCGGTCTGTTCAGACCCGGCCGCCTGAAAAACCACACGGGCATGGGGGCGTTCGCCAGTCTCGGAATGCTGCGACAGCGAGACGAATTCGAAGTGCTCGCCGCTACCGGTCTGCGCTTCGTTCGACACGATCGCCAGAATGTCTTCGTCGAAAATTTCGGCCTTCTGATCCGCGAGTTCCTTGAAGCGAGCGAACGCACTGTTGACTTCGCCCTCGGAATCCAGCGCGATGCCCAATTCCTGCAGGCGCTGCTTGAACGCGTTGCGCCCGGAAAGCTTGCCCAGCACGATTTTATTGGTGCTCCAGCCCACGTCCTCGGCCCGCATGATTTCGTAGGTGTCGCGCGCCTTGAGAACGCCGTCCTGGTGGATGCCGGAAGCGTGGGCAAAGGCATTGGCGCCAACCACCGCCTTGTTGGGCTGCACCACGAACCCGGTGATCTGGGAGACCAGCTTGGAGGCCGGGACGATTTGTGTGGTGTCAATGCCCACGTCGAGCCCAAAGTAGTCCCGGCGCGTCCTGACGGCCATCACGATCTCCTCGAGCGACGTATTGCCGGCGCGCTCTCCCAGGCCATTGATAGTGCATTCGACTTGCCGCGCGCCGCCGATTTTCACGCCGGCCAACGAATTCGCAACCGCCATGCCCAGATCGTTGTGGCAGTGCACCGACCATATCGCCTTGTCCGAATTCGGCACTCGCTCGCGCAGCGTGCGAATCAATTGTCCGTAGAGCTCGGGCACACCGTAGCCGACCGTGTCCGTCACATTGATGGTGGTGGCGCCTTCGCTGATCACGGTCTCCAGCACCCGGCACAGGAAATCCATGTCGGAACGGCTGCCGTCCTCGGGGGAAAACTCGATGTTGTCGGTAAATTGGCGAGCGAATCGCACCGCCAGTTTGGCCTGTTCCAGCACCTGCTCCGGCGTCATGCGCAGCTTCTTCTCCATGTGCAGCGGCGAGGTCGCGATGAACGTGTGGATTCGTGACGAGTTGGCGCCCTTGAGCGCTTCCGCGGCGCGCCCGATGTCCCGGTCGTTGGCACGCGCCAGGCTGCATACCGTACTGTCCTTGATCAATCCGGCGATGGCCTTGATGGCATCGAAATCGCCGTTCGAGCTGGCGGCGAATCCTGCCTCGATGACATCGACTTTCAGGCGTTCGAGCTGACGGGCGATGCGAATTTTTTCTTCCTTTGTCATCGATGCGCCGGGCGACTGCTCGCCGTCGCGCAACGTCGTATCGAACACAATCAGCTTGTCAGCCATTTTTCTTCTCCTGTGGGGATCGTCGGTGCT
The DNA here is from genome assembly GCA_018971155.1 of Burkholderiales bacterium. GTDB lineage: Bacteria > Pseudomonadota > Gammaproteobacteria > Burkholderiales > Burkholderiaceae > Pandoraea. The sequence goes on along the minus strand of JAGXBI010000199.1, from coordinate 1,306 downwards.
TTGAATTCAGAGTGTTTCCAGCCTGGGCCAGACAAAAAAATCGTGCTTGGATTACGCCGGGGGCGAGGTGCGAAAACGATAACGGCGTATTCAGCAGCGCGTCGAGCGCAATAGCAGCCCCGGCTCGACCAAAGGTAGCGGGCTGGCTGGCAAATGCGAGGCGAAGGGACTGGCCGCAGACCGGGCCGAACGAAAGTTCATGGCGCAAATATAGACGCAAATAGGGTTTTCCGCAACGCCGCTCAGCCCTGTCCGAGCGCCCGATTTTCAACCGTTTTCGGCGGCAATGGCATTTGCCGCGGCCACCGCAGAAGCCCATGCCCACTGGAAATTGTAACCGCCCAGCCAGCCGGTCACGTCGACCACTTCGCCGATGAAATACAGGCCCCGCACGGCATTGGCCTGCATCGAGGCAGACGACAGTGCGCGCGTGTCGACACCGCCGCGCGTGACTTCGGCCTTGCGCCACCCCTCCGAGCCGCACGGCTTGAGTGTCCAATGGTTCAGTGCTGCCGCCATGCGACGCAGCGCCTTATCCGGCAACTCACTGGTGCGCGCCTGTGCCGGCAGCCCCTGGTGGCGGATCCAGACATCGGCAAGGCGAGACGGCAGCCATTGCGCCAGAAGATTCGACAGGTGCTTGCGCGACGCTGCCTTGCCCTCGAGCAGCAAGGGCTCGGCCGACGCGGCCGGCAACAGGTCAAGCTCAATGGCTTCACCCGGTTGCCAATAGCTCGAGATTTGCAGGATCGCCGGCCCGGAAAGACCGCGATGCGTGAATAACAGATCTTCGACGAAGCTGCCGCGCGAGCGCCCGGCCCCGGTCTCGACCCGTACTTCCAGCGAGACCCCGGCCAGCTCGGCAAATGGCTCCCAAGTGGCGGCGTCGAACATCAGCGGCACCAGCGCCGGACGAGGTTCGACCACCGGCAAGTCGAACTGCCTGGCCAGGCGATACCCCCAATCGGTCGCTCCGATTTTGGGGATCGACAACCCGCCGGTGGCCACCACCAGATGCCGGGCGAGCAACTCGCCGCTGTCAGCGGCGATCCGGAACGCTTCGCCACTGCGCGTCACCTCGCTGACACGACAGGGCATGCGCCAGTGCACCCGTCCGGCGTCGCACTCACGTCGCAGCATGGCGATGATGTCCTCGCTCGAGTCGTCGCAGAATAGCTGTCCCTTGTGCTTTTCGTGCCACCGAATGCGATGGCGCCGCAGCAGATCCAGAAAGTCTTGCGGGGTATAGCGGGCCAGTGCAGAGCGGCAAAAATGCGGGTTTTCGGACAAAAAATTAGCCGGGCCG
>JAGXBI010000198.1 GCA_018971155.1 Burkholderiales bacterium | reverse complement strand
GGAATGGCCAAATGAAGCGGCAGCGTGAGCAGCGCGAAGCCGGCGTAGGCCAGCAGCGCGCCGCGCCAGCCGAAGGCCAGCGCGAGCCGGTGGCCGAGCGGCCAGAACACCGTCGAGGATAAGCCGCCGAGCAGCGTGATCTGGGCCATTGGCTGGCGCGCTTCGGGGCCGCCAAGACGCGCCAGCGCGGCGAATGCGGCGTCATAAAGCGTCAGTCGCATGGCCAGACCCAGGAACAGCCAGGCCGCGTAATAAACCAGTACGTTATGCGACAGCGCAATGCCGGCGCAGCCGATTGCGCTGCACAGCGATCCGGCGGCCATCACCGGGCGGCCGCCGAAGCGGTCGATCAGCCGCCCGGTGACGGGCGAGACCAGGCCCATCACCAGCAGCGCGGCCGAAAAGCCGCCGTACACGATGGTCGGCGCCCAGCGCAAGTCGGCGACGATCAATGCCCCGAAGCCGCCGATCAGGTAGTAGGAGATGCCCCAGCAGACCAATTGCGACAGGCCCAGCAGCACCACGGTGCGGCGCGCGATCATCGGGCGCCTTGCCCGGCGGTGAAGCCCGTGGGCGGCGAATCCATGCCGTCGCCCAGGGCGCGTTGCATCAGTACCGTGTCGACCCACTGGCCGTGCTTGAAGCCAACGCCTTCGAAAGTGCCGACCAGCCGGAATCCCAGCGCCTGGTGCAGGCCGACCGACGCGGCGTTGCCCCGGTTGCCGATGACCGCGATCATCTGGCGCCATGGTCCGCTCTCGCAGCATGCGATCAATGCGCTCAGCAAGGCCCGGCCGATGCCTCGGCCGGCCAGCTCGGGGGCGACGTAAATCGAATCCTCGATGGTGTGACGATAGGCTGGGCGCGTCCGGTAGGGCGTCGCGTAGCTGTAGCCGACCACAGTACCGTCGAGCTCCGCGCTCAGATAGGGCAGGCCGTGAGCCAGCACGGCAGCGCGTCGCGCGCGCAACTCGTCGACCTCCGGCGGCACCTCCTCGAAGCTCGCCAGGCTATGCCGCACGTGATGAGCGTAGATCTGCTGGATCGCAGGCAGGTCGGCTTCGGTAGCGTTCCGAACGATCAGGCCGGGCGGAGTGAGGCTGGGCATGCGACATCCTGTGGCGGGTCGCCGGCGGGGCGCCGGACGCGAAAGTCATGATTTTACTTGCGATGTGAAGGAAATGCTTGGCGAGCCGATCGACCCAGGCTGCGGGTCGCACCGCAAGATTCGGAGTGCGGCACGACAGGCCCCGGCGCTAGCATGGGAGATCGAATTCGCCAGGTGAGGAAAATTGCCCCATGCACGCTTCCGTATTTGATCGCGTTCAGCTCGCTCAGGCCGCTCCGTCCACGCTCGACTGGCCCGCCCGCGTCGACGCGCAGCCCTGGGCAGACTTGGGCGCCGCGCTCGACGAACACGGGTGGGCGGTCGCACCGGGCCTGCTCGGCGCGCACGAGTGCCGCCAGATGGCCGCCGGCTATGCCGACGATGAAGGATTTCGCACTCGCGTGGTGATGAGCCGGCATGGTTTCGGGCGCGGCGAATACCGCTACTACGCATACCCGTTGCCGCAGCCGGTTCATGCCCTGCGCACTGCGTTGTACCCGCATCTTTGCGAGACCGCCAATCGCTGGCAACAGGCGCTGGGCCTCGCGGAGCGGTTTGAGCCCGACCACGCAGCCTTCCTGCTGCGTTGTCACGACGCCGGCCAGTGCCGTCCGACCCCGCTGCTGCTCCAATACGGCGCTGGCGACTATAACTGCCTGCATCAGGATTTGTACGGCGAACATGTGTTTCCGCTGCAAGTGGCGATTCTGCTATCGGCGCCTGGACGGGACTTTACCGGCGGCGAATTCGTGCTGACCGAACAGCGCCCGCGCATGCAGTCGCGCCCGCACGTGGTACCGCTGGCGCAGGGCGACGCGGTGATCTTCGCCGTGCACCACCGGCCAGTACAGGGCGCGCGCGGCATCTACCGGGTCAATCTGCGCCATGGCGTGAGCGAGGTCCGCTCTGGGCGGCGGCACACGCTGGGCCTCATTTTTCACGACGCCCTGTAGGCGGGGGCGGCGGTTGCGCAGGGCGACGCCGGACGCCCCTGCCGCAAAAAATGCTGGACGGCACGCTCGAGGGCCGCTATCCTAAAAAACATTCGATTTTTGACCTGCGCGATTTTTCGCGCAAAATCAGCAGTCCGCCACCGGATTGCCCCCCGCAAACGCGCCATGACGAATTTTCGTTTTGCCAACTCGAGCCAGGACACAGCCGCCGTGCTGTTGCTGCCGGCTCGCGTGCGCGTGTCGGGCCGTATCCTCTCGCTATCCCTCCTACTAGACCTACCGATCGGCTGCCGGGCCTAGTGTCGCGTGGCAGTCCGCCAGCCGGTCGCCACACACACATTTCCTGAGTCTGGTTGTCGGAGGTTTCCATGTTGCAAGACCCTTCAAGCAAGTATCGCCCTTTCATTCCGTTCGCCCGCGATTTCACCGAGCGCACTTGGCCGAGCCGCCGCATCGAGGCGCCGCCGATCTGGATGAGCACCGATTTGCGCGATGGTAATCAGTCGCTGATCGAACCGATGAACGCCGAGCGCAAGCTGCGGTTTTTCGAGCAGCTGGTGGCGGTCGGCCTCAAGGAAATCGAAGTTGCGTTTCCGTCGGCCTCGCAAACCGACTTCGATTTCGTACGCAAACTGATCACGGAAAACCGGATTCCCGAGGACGTTACGATCGAGGTGCTCACGCAATCGCGCGAGGAACTGATTCGCCGCACGGTCGACTCGCTGGCCGGCGCACGGCGCGCCATCGTCCATCTGTACAACGCGATTTCGCCGGCCTGGCGCGAGGTCGTGTTCGGCATGACGCGCGCCGAGGTGATCGAGATTGCGGTAGCGGGCACGCGACTGATCAAGCAGTTGACCGAGGCGCGGCCGGAGACCGAATGGGTGTTCCAGTACTCGCCGGAAACCTTCAGCACGGCCGAGCTCGATTTTGCGCTGGAGATCTGCAATGCCGTCTCGGAAGTGTGGGGCCCCACGCCCGAGCGCAAGATGATCTTCAACCTGCCGAGCACCGTCGAGTGCAGCACGCCCAATGTCTATGCCGACCAGATCGAATGGATGCATCGTCACTTGGCGCGCCGCGATGCGGTGATTCTCAGCGTTCACCCGCATAACGATCGCGGCACCGGCGTGGCCGCCGCCGAGCTGGCCGTGATGGCCGGCGCCGATCGCGTCGAAGGCTGTTTGTTCGGCAACGGCGAGCGCACCGGCAACGTCGATCTGGTGACGCTGGCGCTCAATCTCTACACGCAGGGTATCTCGCCCGGTCTCGATTTCTCCGATATCGACGAGGTGCGTCGCTGCGTCGAGTATTGCAATCAATTGCCGGTCCATCCACGCCATCCGTATGGCGGCGACCTGGTCTTCACGGCCTTCTCCGGCTCGCATCAGGATGCCATCAAGAAGGGCTTCGCCGCGCAGCGGCCCGACGCCGTGTGGGCCGTGCCGTATTTGCCGATCGACCCGGCCGATCTGGGGCGCAGCTACGACGCGGTGATTCGCGTCAATAGCCAGTCGGGCAAGGGCGGCGTGGCCTACCTGCTCGAGCAGGAGCACGGCCTGGTGCTGCCGCGCCGCCTGCAGATCGAATTCAGCCGTACCGTGCAGCGCGTGACCGACGAGACCGGCGAGGAAGTCACCGCCGCGGACGTCTATCGCCTGTTCTCCGACGAGTATCTGGAACAGCAGTCGCCATGGCACTTGCGGCGGCATCGCACCGGCCACGCGCCCGGCTCCGAGCGCACGCTGGTCGAGGCGGAGCTGTCGTATCAAGGCCAGCCGCGCCAGTGCGACGGGCATGCCGACGGCACGCTGGCCGCGTTCGTCGCCGCGCTGCAGTTGCCGATTCGCGTGATGGACTACCACGAGCATGCGATCGGCAGCGGCGCGGATTCGGCTGCCGCCTGCTACGTCGAACTGCGCCTGGGCGACTCGGCCACCGGCTTCGGCGTCGGTGTCGATCGCGACATTGTCACGGCATCGTTCAAGGCCGTGCTCAGCGCGGTCAACCGCCACATTCGCGCCGGTCAGCCCGGCGCGCCGACCTCGGCCGCCGAAGTGGAAAAAGCGGCGAGCTGAGGCCGGGCAAAGTGCTGTAGCGTTGTCGCGCCAGTGTCGTCGGAGTTGACACTGGCCGACTCGAGCGGAGAAGATCGGTGACCCGGTTCACGATAGGAATGAACAGGCTCCATGAGCGACTTGTACGATGCCAAGCAAAGCACGCGCGTCGATCCAGCTCTCATCCGCTTGCTGGAGGAGTGTGCCTTCAATGCCTGGCCGGCCCGGCAGACGGTATTTTTCGACGGCTGGCTGCTGCGGCTTAGCGCCGGCTACACCAAGCGGGCCAATTCGGCCAATGCCTGGTGTCCGGCCGCCTCGATGGCTGGTGTCATCGAGGCGGCCGAGGCCTTCTACGCGCGGCATGCGCTGCCGTCGATTTTTCGCCTGTCGCCGCTGGCCGGCGACGAGGCCGACGCCGCGCTGGCTGCCGCCGGCTACCGCCAGATCGACCCGACGCTGGTGATGACGGCACGGCTGACGCACGACACCCGATCCGACGACGCCGTGAAGCTGCAACCTGAGGCGGATGCCGCCTGGTGCGCCGGTTTTGCGCGGGCCAATGCGATAGCACCCGCGATGCGGGCAACGCATGACGAGATGCTGGCGGCGATTGCCATGCCGAAAGCGTTTGCCGCGCTGTGGCAGGATGGCGCCCCGATTGCCTACGGGCTGGCCGTGGCCGAGCGTGGCTGGGTGGGGCTGTTCGACATTCTGGTCGTGCCCGAAGCGCGCGGCCGCGGCGTCGGGCGCCGGATCACCGCCGCCTTGCTGGATTGGGGGCGGCGCCAGGGCGCCACGCGGGCCTATTTGCAGGTGGTTGCCGCCAACACGCCAGCGGTGGCGCTCTATGGGCAGTTCGGGTTTCGTCAGGCATACGGTTACCACTATCGCGTAAGGACAACACACGGGGCTTGATTTAGTTGCTTTTGGCAAATAAACTCTTGCTTAAGGCAACTTAAGGAGGCGCCCATGTCTGTGTCATCCGACGATCGACTCAAGGAGCGGGCTGAAACCGTCCGCCACTTCAACCGTTTCTACACGCGCCAGATCGGTGTTCTCCACGAGCATTTGCTCGAGAGTGAGTTCTCGCTCACCGAAGTGCGCATTCTGTATGAACTGGCGCACCGGCCAGGGCTGACCAGCACCGACCTGTGCCGCGAACTCGGCCTGAACGCGGGCTATGTGAGCCGGGTCATCAGCGGTTTCGAAAAGCGCGGTCTGCTCGAGAAGACCCGTTCGGAGGCCGACGCTCGCGTAGCGCAATTGCAGCTCACCGATGCCGGGCGGTCCACCTTCGAGCCGCTGAATCTGGCCTCGCGCCATGAGGTGATGGCCATGCTCGGGCGCCTGTCGCTGCCGGAGCAACAGCAACTGATCGACGCGATGCGGCAAATCGAGACCTTGCTCGGCGAACGCGAGCCGAGCTATATATTGCGCGATCCGCGCCCCGGCGACATGGGCTGGATCGTTCACCGGCACGGTGCCCTGTACGCGCAGGAATATGGCTGGAATGCGGAGTTCGAGGCGCTGGTGGCGGAGATCGTCGCGCAATTCGTGCGCGAGTTCGACGCGCGCGCCGAGCACTGCTGGGTCGCGGAGAAGGATGGCCAGGTGGTCGGCTCGGTGTTCGTGGTCCGGCAGGACGAGCACACCGCCAAGTTGCGCCTGCTCTACGTTGAACCGAGCGCTCGCGGGCTGGGCATCGGCAAGCGGCTGGTGGAGCAATGCCTGGATTTTGCCAGGCTTGCCGGTTATCGCAAGATGGTGCTGTGGACCAACAGCGTGCTCAGCGAAGCGCGCCATATCTACGAAAAGGCCGGTTTCGCCATGGTCGAAGCGCAGCCGCATCATAGTTTCGGCAAGGATCTGGTTGGCGAAATCTGGGCGCGCGAGCTGTGAACGACACCTCTTCGGCCACCGCAGCGGCCGCTCTCACGGGGATGCTGGTGGGGGCGGCGATGGTCGCCACGCGCACCGTGGCGCACGATGTCGCGCCGGTCACCCTGGCGTTTCTGCGGTATCTGATCGGGCTGGGCATACTGGCGTTGCCGGTGCTTCATGCGGGCCGATCGCGGCGCCGAGTCCAGTTTGCTGCGAAAGATATCGGGGCGATTGCCGGACTCGGCGTGCTGCAGTTCGCCCTGCTGATCGTACTGCTCAACTATGCGCTGCAGACCTTGCCCGCCGCCACGTGCGCATTGATCTTCTCGACCATGCCGCTGGTGACGATGTGTTTGGCGATCGCGCTGGGCCACGAGATTTTCAGCCTGGGGCGGGCGATCGGCTTGCTGTTGGCGGTGTCTGGGGTGGCACTGCTGCTCGGTTTCCCCGTGCCGCGTTTCGGTGCAGACAGCCCTGGCAGCGCGAGCCATTGGGTCGCGCTTGCCGCCCTGATGGGAGCCACAGTGACCGGCGCGGCATGCAGCCTGCTTTACCGACCGTACCTGCAGCGCTACGCGGCCTTGCCGACCAGTGCATTGGCGATGCTCGCCGCCGTGCTGTTCCTGCTGGCTTTATGCGTGGCCACAGGACAATCGCTATTGCCGCCGCTCACGGCTTTTCAATGGGGTAACGTCGGTTTCATCGGCCTGTCGAGCGGTATTGGCTATTTTTGCTGGCTGTGGGCGCTGGGCAAGCTCGAGGCCAGCCGCGTGGTCGCATTTCAGGCGCTGGGGCCCGTTACCGCCGCGGCGATCCAGCTCGTGCTGGCCCGCCAGTGGCCATCATGGTCGTTGTGCCTGTCGATCGCACTGGTGGCGACCGGCCTGAACATTGCCCTGCGCGAGCGGCGCGCGCG
>JAGXBI010000197.1 GCA_018971155.1 Burkholderiales bacterium | reverse complement strand
GAGCATCTGCCGGACTTCCTTGCCCTGCGGATTGAACGCGTCGCTGGCGATCTCGTCGGCCACCGAAACCAGCTTGCGCAGCACCGCCCGATCGCGCACGATTTCCGCATAGCGCCGGATATTGGCCGCACTCGGGGTGTTCTGCGCGAGCGCATTGATGTACGCCAGGCCACCCACTTCCTCGGCCTTGCCGGCCGTGGTCAGCGATTCGTACACGGTGATCACGTCGGCGGGGCGATCCTGCGCAACCAGCCGGCCAATGTGCTGGTAGATCAGGCGGTGATCGTAGCGGTAAAAATCGTGCTCCCCCAGGAAGTCACCGACGCGATCCCAGGCACTGTTATCGAGCAACAAGCCGCCGAGCACGGACTGCTCTGCCTCGATCGAGTGCGGGGGGACTTTCAGGGATTCGAGCTGGGGGTCTGGGGCATTCATGGAGGGAGATTATAGCGTTGCGCCGTGAGCATGCCCACGAGGTCAGGGATGGAAAGTCTTCGGGCAAATAAAAAAGGCAGAACCGGTCACCCGGGTTCTGCCTTTGCAGGACTGCGCGACGCTTACACGTGCTCGCCCAGCACCGACACCGTTACATCGACCAGCACATCGGTGTGCAGCGACACCTGGACCGGGAAGTCACCCACGGTCTTGAGCGGGCCATTCGGCAGGCGGATTTGCATTTTCTCGACAGCGAAATCCTGCTTTTGCAGCGCTTCGGCGATGTCGGCGTTGGTGACCGAGCCGAACAGGCGGCCGTCCACACCAGCCTTCTGCACGATTTGAACGGTCAGGCCGTTGAGCTTCTCGCCTTGGCTCTGCGCGGCCGCCAGCTTCTCGGCTGCAGCCTTTTCCAGCTCGGCACGACGCGCTTCGAATTCCTTCATCGCGACGTCGGTAGCCCGACGAGCCTTCTTCTGAGGAATCAGAAAATTGCGCGCGAAGCCATCCTTGACGCGAACCACGTCGCCCAAGTTACCGAGGTTGACCACTTTCTCCAGCAAAATCACTTGCATCTTGAATTCTCCTTAGCAGCCGTCAGCCGATTAAGCCGAGTGCAGATCGGTATAAGGCAACAGGGCCAGGAAGCGCGCACGCTTGATCGCGGTGTCGAGCTGACGCTGATAGTGCGCCTTGGTACCCGTCAGACGGGCCGGCGTGATCTTGCCGTTATCGCCGATGAAGTCTTTCAGCGTTTCGATGTCTTTGTAGTCGATCTGTTCGACGCCGGCAACCGTGAAGCGGCAGAATTTCTTGCGCTTGAACAGCGGGTTCTGCTGTTGGCGGCGGCGGTCGAATTTTTTGTTACCTTTACCGTTAGGACGTGGCATGTTCAATCCCTTCCAATTTCTTGCAATGCTGTAATGTGAAACACCAAAGTGCGGCTATTGCGATGCTTGCGGGCCAGGAATCCGCTCAGCCGGGCCGGTTGACCCAGCCCAAGTGCCATCACGCGTTCAACGATTTCGCCCAATGCAACTGCGGAAATATTGAATTCGATCTGGCGCGGCGTACCTGCTTCGAGCACCGATCCGGCATGTGTCAGCGTGCATTCGATGGCGGGGATGCCCGCCGGGGTATATCGCAAAGACCCCATTTCGACGACACTGGCTTCAAGCTGTAACCGGTTCACTCCCGTAACCCGCGCAAAGCGCGCATCATGTTTTGATGTAGTCGTTAATCCCGGCTTGTCGCTCAGGCGGCGGGCGCTTCAGTGCTGGCTGCCGGCTGGGCCTTGCGAGCCTCTTCGCGCTGCACTTCCTTCATCATCGGCGACGGCGCGGTTTCCGCTTTCTTCATCTTGATGAAAAGATGGCGCAACACGGCGTCGTTGAACTTGAACGCGTGTTCGAGTTCATCCAGGGTCTCCTGATCGCACTCGATGTTCATGCACACATAGTGCGCCTTGGCGAGCTTCTCGATCATGTAGGCCAGTTGCCGGCGACCCCAGTCCTCGACGCGATGGATCTTGCCTTGACGGGCTTCCACCATGCCACGGTACCGCTCGATCATCGCAGGCACTTGCTCGCTTTGATCGGGGTGGACGATAAATACGATTTCGTAATGACGCATGTACGCTCCTTATGGATAAAGCCACCTGGGCGTCAAGACCAGTGCGGCAAGGTTGCAAAACGCTTGATTTTATCGGGTTTTTCTCATTTTCTCAAGCTAAACCGCGACCCGGCAACGACAGGCACCGCCTACTCGTTCTCCAACCAGTAATTCGGCTTGGCGTAAATAGCGCGCAAGTGTTCGATGAACAGCCTGACACGCGCGGGCTGAAAGCGTTGCTGGGGATAGACAGCGAGGATATCGTAATCTGGCAGCGCGTAGTCATCGAGCACCGTTTCCAGCTCGCCGCTGGCCAATTCCCGCTGGATTTCCCAGGTCGAGCGCCAGCCCAGCCCGAGGCCCTCGAGCGCCCAGCGATGCAGCAGTTCGCCGTCGTTGCAATCGAGATTGCCGTCGACCCGGATCGTGACGGTCTTGCCCTGCCGGCGAAAATACCAGCCGCGTTGCTGCCCGCCCTGCAGATTGAATGCCAGGCAATTGTGCTTGCCAAGATCTTCCAGCGTCTTGGGGCGGCCGTAGCGGGCGAAGTACTTGGGCGTGCCGCACACGACGCGGCGGTTTTGAGACAGTTTGACAGCCACAAAATTCGGATCGACCGCACCGCCAATGCGAATCCCAAGGTCGTAACCTTCCCGCACCAGGTCGACCACCCGGTCGGTCAGGTTGAAAGAAAGCTGAACTTCCGGGTATTGCTTCAGAAACGACGGGGCATGGGAGGCGACATGCTTGCGGCCAAAAGCCGCCGGCGCGGAGACGATCAGGTGCCCCGACACCGCGTGCCGGCCGGCACTGATTTCGTTCTCCGCCAGTTCCCATTCGCCCAATAACTGCTTGCAGCGCTCCAGGAAGGCACCGCCCTCCTCGCTCAGCACCAGGCGGCGCGTCGAGCGGTACATCAACTTGATGCCGAGCCGCTTCTCGAGGGCGTCGATGCGTCTGCCCAGAATCACTGGCGAGACGCCTTCGCGCAAGGCCGCGGCGGCCAGGCTGCCGGCATCCGCCACCTGCACAAAAGTCTCGATTTGCTTGAAGCGATCCATGTATGTCTCCGTTATTTCGATACTTTTAGTCTCTAAAAAAACGAGTATTTATTATCTTATCAAACAAAACATCAAGTATTACATTGATTGCCAGAGATATCACCCACCATCTGGAGGAGAAACAATCATGGCAAAGATGACCGCAGTCGACGCCGCGGTGCGCGTCCTGGAAAAGGAAGGCATCACCAACGCCTTCGGCGTCCCGGGAGCCGCCATCAATCCGTTTTATGCCGCGCTTCGCCGCGCCGGCAGCATCGACCATGTGCTGGCGCGCCACGTCGAGGGCGCTTCCCACATGGCCGAGGGCTATACGCGAGCCGCGCCCGGCAACATTGGTGTTTGCATTGGCACCTCGGGGCCGGCGGGCACGGACATGATTACCGGACTGTACTCGGCCCAGGCCGATTCCATTCCAATTTTGTGCATTACCGGGCAAGCGCCGCGCGCACGCCTGTACAAGGAAGACTTCCAGGCCGTCGACATCGAATCGATCGCCAAGCCGGTCACCAAATGGGCCGTCACGGTGCGTGAGCCTGCATTGGTGCCGCGCGTTTTCCAACAGGCATTTCACCTGATGCGCTCCGGCCGCCCCGGCCCGGTGCTGATCGACTTGCCGATCGACGTTCAAATGGCCGAGATCGAATTCGACCCCGACACCTATGAGCCGCTGCCGGTCTACAAACCCGCAGCCACGCGCGCGCAGATCGAAAAGGCGCTGACGATGCTGATCGAGGCCGAGCGTCCGCTGCTGGTGTCCGGTGGCGGCGTGATCAACGCCAACGCGGCCGACCTGCTGGTCGAATTCGCCGAATTGGTTAACGTCCCGGTGGTGCCGACGCTGATGAGCTGGGGCGCGATCGCCGACGATCATCCGCTGATGGCCGGCATGGTGGGCCTGCAAACCTCGCACCGCTACGGCAACGCCACGCTGCTTGCCTCCGATTTCGTGATGGGCATCGGCAACCGCTGGGCCAATCGCCACACCGGCAGTATCGATGTCTACACCAAGGGCCGCAAATTCGTTCACATCGATATCGAGCCGACTCAGATCGGCCGGGTATTCGGCCCCGACTACGGCATCGTCTCCGACGCCGGCGCGGCGCTGAAGCTGTTCGTTGAGGTCGCGCGCGAATGGAAAGCGGCCGGACGCCTGCCGTGCCGCAAGGCGTGGGTCGCCGATTGCCAGAAACGCAAGCGCACCATGTTGCGCAAGTCGGACTTCGACAACGTACCGGTCAAGCCGCAGCGCGTCTACCAGGAAATGAACGCATTCTTCGGCCGCGACGTGCGCTATGTCAGCACCATCGGCCTGTCGCAAATCGCCGCCGCGCAATTCCTGCGCGTGAACCACGCGCGCCACTGGATCAACTGCGGCCAGGCGGGCCCGCTGGGTTGGACCGCGCCGGCTGCCATCGGCGTCAAGGTCGCCTCTCCCGAGAGCGACGTCGTCGCGGTGTCGGGCGACTACGACTTCCAGTTCATGGTCGAGGAGCTGGCGGCTGCCGCGCAGTTCAAGGTGCCCTACATCCACGTCGTGGTCAACAACTCGTACCTCGGCCTGATTCGCCAGGCGCAGCGCAATTTCGACATGGACTACTGCGTGCAATTGGCGTTCGAGAACGTCAACGCGCCCGAGCTCAACGGCTATGGCGTCGACCACGTCAAGGTTGCCGAGGGCCTGGGTTGCAAGTCGATTCGCGTGTTCAAGCCGGAAGATATCCAGCCCGCCTTTGCGCAGGCTCGCAAGCTGATGGCCGAGTTCTCGGTGCCTGTGGTCGTGGAGGTCATCCTGGAACGCGTCACTAACATCGCCATGGGCACGGAAATCAACAACGTGACCGAATTCGAGGAAGTGCTCGATATCGCAGAAGACGAAAAGGCCTTTGAAACGGCCTGAGCGCTCATACCCGATTCGAGTCTCGTTCAATTTTTATCTAGGAGTCGCGAAATGCCAAAGTTCGCCGCCAACCTGACCATGCTGTTCAACGAAGCGCCCTTTCTGGATCGCTTCAAGGCCGCCGCCGCCGCCGGCTTTCGCGGCGTGGAGTTTTTGTTTCCCTATGCGTTTCACCGCGACCAGATCGCCGACAAGCTGAATCAGTACCAGCTCGATCTGGTGCTGCACAACCTGCCGGCCGGCAACTGGGAAGCTGGCGAGCGAGGCATCGCCTGCCTGCCGGAGCGCGTCGGGGAGTTCCGCGACGGCGTCGGCGAGGCCATCGTGTACGCCAAGGCGCTGGGCGTGAAGCAATTGAATTGCCTGGTCGGGCGCCGCCCGGCCGACGCCGATGCGGACAAGATCCGCTCGACCGTCGTCGACAATCTGCGCTTTGCCGCCGACCAGCTCAAGGCCGAGGGTATCCGTTTGCTGATCGAGCCGATCAATACGTTCGACATCCCCGGCTTTTACCTTAGCGGGACCAAGCAAGCGCTGGACCTGATCGACGCGACCGGCTCCGACAACGTGTTCGTGCAGTACGACATCTATCACATGCAGCGCATGGAAGGCGAGTTGGCCAAGACCATCGAGACGAACCTCGCGCGCATCAAGCACGTGCAGCTCGCCGACAACCCGGGGCGCAACGAGCCAGGTACGGGTGAGATCAACTACCCGTTCCTGTTCGATTTTCTCGATCGCATCGGTTACGACGGCTGGATCGGTTGCGAATACAAGCCGGCCACCAACACCGTCGACGGTCTCGGCTGGCTCAAGCAGGCCGGCTTGCGCCAGGCTGCCTGAGCGGCGACATAACCCACCAGATAATTTCATTCATTAAAGGAGTCACACCATGGCACAACTCGGTTTCATTGGCCTTGGCATCATGGGCGCGCCGATGGCGAAGCATCTGCAGGACGCCGGACACAAGCTGTTCATTTGCGATCGCAAGACGCCGCCGCAAGAGCTGATCGATGGTCAGGCAACCTGCTGCACGTCGCCCAAGGAAGTCGCCAAGCGTGCCGATATCATCTTCATCATGGTGCCGGATACGCCCGACGTGGGTGCCGTCCTGTTCGGCGAAAATGGTGCGGCCGAAGGTCTGTCCAAGGGCAAGATCGTGGTCGACATGAGCTCGATCTCGCCGATCGAGACCAAGGAATACGCGAAAAAGGTCAAGGCGCTCGGCTGCGAATACCTCGACGCGCCGGTCTCCGGCGGTGAAGTCGGCGCCAAAGCGGCCTCGCTGACGATCATGGTGGGTGGTTCGCAAAGCGCGTTCGACGACGTCAAGCCGTTCTTCGAGCTGATGGGCAAGAACATTACGCTGGTCGGCGACACCGGTGCCGGGCAAACCTGCAAGGTCGCCAACCAGATCATCGTCGCGTTGACCATCGAAGCCGTTGGCGAAGCGCTGCTGTTTGCCTCCAAGGCCGGGGCCGATCCCGCCAAGGTGCGCGCCGCGCTGATGGGCGGATTCGCCTCCTCGCGCATTCTCGAAGTCCATGGCGAGCGCATGGTGAAGCGCAATTTCGAACCGGGTTTCCGCATCGCCCTGCATCAAAAGGATTTGAATCTGGCCTTGCAAAGCGCGCGTGCGCTGGGCGTCGCCCTGCCGAACACGGCGACCTGCCAGGAGTTGTTCAACACCTGCGCGGCCAATGGCGGCGCGGCTTGGGATCACTCCGGGCTGGTGCGTGCACTGGAACTGATGTCCAACCATACGGTGGCGTAAATGTCGGCTCGCCCGCAAGCGGTGGCAGTGGCCGGCAACGCCGCTGCCCTGGAACCCCGCACGTTTTTGCTGTCGCTGTTCCAGCATGCGGTCGAGGCCGTCTCGCCCGCGCGCTGCCTGGCCCAGCATCTGCCGTCGGCACCGCGCGGCC
>JAGXBI010000196.1 GCA_018971155.1 Burkholderiales bacterium | reverse complement strand
CTCGCGCAACTGGTGTTCGCCGGGGTCGTGGTGCTGGTGCTGCTGTTTCTGACCGCGCCGCTCCAGTATTTGCCGCACTGCGTGCTGGCCGGCATCGTGTTTACCATCGCGCTCGGCCTGATCGATCTCAAAAGCCTGCGCGACATTCGCCGCGAGAGCCCCGGCGAATACGCATTGGCGCTGGCGACGGCCGCCGCGGTGGTGCTGGTCGGCGTCGAGGAAGGCATTCTGCTGGCCATTGCGCTGTCGCTGCTGCGACACGTGCGGCACAGCTACCGCCCCCATACGACCCTGCTCGCGCCGGACGCGCAAGGCAGGTGGCTGCCGGTGCCTGCCACGCCCGGCTCGCAGACGGCGCCCGGGCTGATCGTCTACCGGTTCGGTGCGGACCTGTTCTTCGCCAACGACAATCGCTTCGCCGATGAAGTGCGCCAGCTCATCCAGCGCGCGCCCTCGCCCGTGCAGTGGTTCGTGGTCGACGCCGGCGCCATTACCGACCTGGATTATTCGGCGGCCCGCTCGGTGCGCGCGCTGTGCGAAGACCTGACCGAACGGGGCGTCACGCTGGTATTCGGGCGCGTCAACGATTATTTGCTGGCCGACATGCGGCGGCACGGCATCGCCGAGGTGATCGGCGACGATCATATTTTCCCGACCCTGCACGAGGCGCTGTCGTTTGCCGGCGTTCACTCCGCTCGCGCCACGGTGTAGTGCCGCTGTCGGCCGAGCGCCTGCCCCCATTGCGCTGCCCGGCGCGGGGCTGGACGCACGCCGCTCAGAACAGGACGTCGTCGTCCGGGTGCGGCGCCGCCGCGCCATGATGCTGGTGGGGGTCCGCCTGGCCTTGGACCTCCTGACGCTTGCGCCGAATGTGATAGGCGGTAAGCGATTGATGCGCGACCATGTCCAGTGCCGGCCGGGCCTGGCCCTGCTTGTCGGTCCAGACCTTGGGCGTGAGACTGCCCGAGAGCGCCACCGAATCGCCGTCGTCGAGCGCCAGCAAGGCTGCCCTGACATCGTCGGCAAAGGCGATCACGTTGACGAACAGCGTCTCGTCGCCGGCGGCGACCCGCACCTTGGCCGTCACGAATGCACGCCCACCCTGGCCGGTGCGCTCCTGCGCGGCACCGTATAGCCGCCCGCCAATCAACCCGTCGATCATGTCCCGCTCCCCAAGCTCAATGGCTCAGTGTAACCGCAAGCGGGCTCGCCGCGGCTCGGGCGATACGGATCGCCGCCGGCGCGCCGGCAGGCCGGGGCGTAAGATACTGAAACAATTATTCGACCGACAAGCATCGCGCCATTGTTGACGCGCGTGCGTCCGACCCTCTACCCTAGCGCCTGTCAAAGCGATGAGAATTGCCGTGAAAATTCCCCACGTAGTCGCCGGCCTTGGCCTGCTGGCCGTGCTGCCGATCGCGGCGGCACAACAGTCCTCGGTAGTCAAATCCATGCCGTCTTCGGCCGCCGATCAGGCGATCCAGCAAAACTGGAACGCCATCACCCATCCGCCCCCGCCGGCGCCCGAGCCGGCGAGCAAGGCGCGAGCCGAACGGCGCGCGCACGAGCGGCGTGGCACTCGCCTCATGCAAACGACGAACTGAACGGCACCCGCCGCTCAGAGCGTGATCGTGCCCTGACCCAGTTCGATCACGCGGCCGCCGACGCGAATGCGCCGATCGGCGCCGACGTCGAGCTGCAGCCGGCACGGCCGCTCGATCTGGTCACCCTGGCTGATACGCAAACTCGCCGGCAACGCATGTCCGGTCGAGACCAGCCAGCCGCCCAGGTTGGCGCACGCCGACCCCGTGCCCGGATCCTCGCTGACGCCTCCGCCTTGCGTGGTGAAGAAATAGCGCGCCACCACCTGCCGCGTGCCGCTGTTCGGGCTGTTGCCCGGCGCATCGTCGAAAGCAAAGACATAGCCGGTTTTGCGCCCCAGGCTGCTCAGCGGCCAGCGCTCGAGCAGGGTGCTGACCGGCGCCGCGCGCCGTACCGCGTCCGGATGCTTGAGCGGTATCAATAACTGATCTGCGCCGGTATCGACCCACATCGGGGCGGCGAGCAGATCGTCGGCCTGCAGCCCCACCAGCGCCGCCACCTCGGCCGGCGGCAACGACACCTCGCGCACCTTGGGCGCTCCCTCGCTGGGCGCGGTGAGCGTCCAGACGTCGCCGTGCGCCTGGACCGGCACCACGCCGGCCTTGAAGGAAAGCGTCAGCGCATCGCCGCTCTGGCGCCGCGCGCGTATCACGTGGGCGGTGCCCAGCGTCGGATGCCCGGCAAACCGCATCTCGTAACCCGGCGTGAAAATGCGCACGTTCGCGTCGGCCTGCTCGGCAGGCAGGATGAACGTGGTCTCCGATAAATTGAATTGACGCGCCAGCGCAAGCATCTGCGCATCGCTGAGCCCCCGGCCGTCTTCGAAGACACAGAGAGGATTGCCGCCGAAAGTGGATTCGGCGAATACGTTGACGATACGGAAGCGATAGTCGGGCATAAGGGATCCTCGGGTGGGGCATCGACGCCCATGAATTGGTGCGATTCGCTTAGCCTAGCGGCTTGCCAGGGCGCTTGCCATGGACAATTCGACGCGGATCGACCAAGCCAGTGAAGGCGCCGGCGACGGTCCCGGCAAACGCGGCGCGTCTGCCCTATACTGGCTCCTCCCCGAACTTGCCGCTGCGCCGAAGCGCCTCGTCCATGCTGCCGATCGCCATGACCCTGGCCATGCTCGCCGCGCCTCCCGCCGACCTGCTGGGCGCCGCACAGGCCCGCTTTGCCGCGCTCGGCAGTTACGAGGCGACGATCCGCTCGTCGGGCGACAAGCGGGGCGCGGAAGTGATTCACTATTTCTATCGCCGGCCCGATCACGTGCGCATGGAATTCGATCAACCGCACCATGGCGCGGTCATCGTCTACGACCCCGCCTCGCGCCGCGCGGTGGTGTGGCCATTCGGCCAGGGACATTTCCCGCGCGTGGTGCTGCGCCCCGGCAATCCGCTGATTCGGGGCGCGCGCGGCCAGCGGGTCGACCAGTCGAGCGTCGGCGCGCTGCTGGCCAGCGCCCAGGCGCTGCAGGCCGAGGGCAACGCCTCGCCGGCCGGCGAGGCCATGGTCGGCGCGCAGCGCACATGGCATGTGGTGGTGACCGGCGCCGGCAACGCCAAGGTGGCCGGCGGCATTCATCGCTACGATCTGTGGCTCGCCACCGACTCCCTGTTTCCGGTCAAGGTGCAGAGTCGCGATGTCGCGGGTCAACTGCTGGAGTCGGTGCGCTTTGACGACGTGCGCCTGAATGTGCCGCTCGCGGCGAAGTTGTTCGACCCGCGGGCCAAGCCGGCCGGGGCGCCCGCCGCCGTCGCGGTGCCGTCGACGCAACGCACGCGCAACTGACGCGCGAATCCAGGCCGCGCGGAGCCTGTGCGAGAGCGTGCTCTGCAAAGTTTGGCCGAAGCGCTTAACATGCCACCTTCCGTCGTTTGGCTCACTGATTTCTCCTGACATGTCTTCTCGTTCCGGCAGTTCCCTGACACGCGGCAGCGTCTTGCTCATGGCAATCGCGTGCGGCTTGACCGTCGCCAACCTGTATTACAACCAGCCGATGCTCGACGACATCCGCAAGGACTTCGGCCTGAGCGCATCGCAGGTCGGCCTGATACCGATGCTCACGCAGCTCGGCTACGCCTTCGGCCTGCTCACGCTCACGCCGCTGGGCGACCGCGTCGATCGGCGCCAGTTGATTCTCGGCATGCTGGCCGTGCTCACCCTGTCGCTGATCGGCGCGGCGCTCTCGCCCGGCCTGGTCGCGCTCGGGGCAGCAAGCTTCCTGGCCGGCGTCACCTCGACCGTGGCGCAGCAGATCGTGCCGCTGGCGGCCCAACTGGCCGAGCCGGCCAGGCGCGGCAAAACCGTCGGGCAGGTCATGAGCGGCCTGTTGATCGGCATTCTGGCGGCGCGCACCTTGAGCGGCGTGGTGGCTACCGCCTTCGGCTGGCGCGATATGTTCTGGATCGCCGCCGCCATGATGGTGGCGCTCGCGCTCGTCCTCGCGCGCCGCTTGCCGCATGCGCCTGCCACCACCGATATGTCGTACCGGCAACTGATGGTCTCGCTGCTGCATCTCGCGCGCCGGCATCCGGCGCTGCGCGAGGCGTCGCTGGTCGGCGGGCTGCTGTTCGCTTCGTTCAGCGTGTTCTGGTCGACCCTGACGCTATGGCTGGCCAGCCCCGCCTTCGGGCTGGGCGCCGACGTGGCCGGCATGTTCGGCCTGGTCGGCGTGGTCGGGGCGCTGGCCGCGCCGATTTCCGGCCGGCTGGCCGATCATGGCGGCCCGCGCCGCGTGCTGGGCGTGGGCATTGCCATCGTGGTCGCGTCGTTCATCGCCTTCGGCTGGCTCGGCGCGAGCCTGTGGGGCCTGGCCGCCGGCGTGATTCTGCTCGACCTGGGCGTGCAAGGTTGCCAGATCGCCAACCAGACCCGCATCTACGCGCTCGATCATGCCGCCGCGAGCCGCCTGAATACCGTCTACATGACCAGCTACTTCGTGCTGGGAGCGTTGGGCTCGGCGCTGGGCTCGCTCGCCTGGTCGCATTTCGGCTGGCCGGGCGTATCGGCCGCCGGCCTGCTGCTCGGGCTCGCCGCCGGCATGTGCCACTGGGCCGGACGGCGTCACGTCGTGACCGCCACCAGTTGAGCCCCGCGAAGCGCCCGACGTGCCGGCATTGGCCCGGGCCGCTCGCAAAACCTTGGCCATCTCCATTTGCCCGATCCCCGGCGAACGGCCCGTTATCAGGCGCTCCAGCCGAAATGCCGTGGGAACTTCTCACGATTTCGCAACAGAATGATACAAATCATTACAGGAGCGGACGACTCGATCGGGTATCTTGAAATCGCCAACTGTCAGCGGCAGCGCGACGCGCGAGCGTGTCGCGCAAACATGCCGGAGTCCGAAATTGACAGTGCCTTGAATGGAGATGAACAATGAAAACCTCACAACCTTTGCGCGCCATGAGCAAGCTCGCGCTGGCGCTTGCCTGCGCGGCCAGCCTCGCCGGCTGCGCGATGAACGGGATGTCGCCGCGCCAGGAACGCAACACGGCGCTGGGCGCCGGCATCGGCGCGCTGGGCGGTGCGCTGATTTCCGGCGGCGACGCCTGGACGACGATCGGCGGGGCGGTCGCCGGTGGCGTGATCGGTAACGTCACCACCGACAACCGCGGCCACTACTATCGCCGCGATCGCTACTGATCCACGCAGGCCACCAGCCTCCGCTGCCCCCTGTCCCCCTGTCCCGCGCGCGCCGGCATCGGTGAGCTCCGGCGCGCATCCCCCGGTCAACAGAACAAGGAACCACGATGAAGAAATCACTCATCGGCGCTTTTATCGCCACCTCAGCCACCTTTCTTGGCCTGGCCAGCCCGGTATCCTTCGCGCAAACCGGCATGCCGCAGCCCCCGGCAGCCCAGCAGCCGGCGTCCCCCGCGCCGGACTTCAACGACGCGCGCGATCAACGCACCGCGCTCAAATGGTATCTGCAGCGCACCTTCGAGGCGGTCGACACCAACCATGACGGCGTGATCGACCGCAAGGAGTGGGCCGCCTTCCAGGAAAAGGATCTGGCGCGCCGCCGCGCCGCCTTCGAACGGCACTTCAAGGCCGACGACAAAAACGGCGACGGCACCCTGAGCCGCGCCGAGGTACAGGCCTCGGAACCCTGGCTGGCGCCGCACTTCGACCAGGCGGATCTGAACCATGACGGCCAACTGTCGCAGGAGGAAGTGCGGGCCTACATCCGCAAGCTGCGTCACGAGGAGTACGCACTCGATAACCCCGCCTCCAAACCGTAGGCGACAATCGACGTATCGACAGACGCGCCGGCGAGCCGCATTCGCCGGCGTTGTCGTTTCCGGCTCGATGCACCAGGGCCAAGGCGCCAGCGCGGCGCCTACTTGCCCGACAGTTGCGCTCTGACCAGCGCGCCCAGGCGCTCGATGCCGGCATCGATCCGGTCGACCCGGATCGAAGAAAAGCCGAGCCGGAAGCAGTCGCGCTGCGGGTGATCTCCCATGAAAAACACGTCGCCCGGCTCGATCAGGATGCCGTGCGATTCGGCCTGGCGCGCCAGCAGGCTGGCGTCGAGCCCCGGGGGCCCCTGCACCCAGCACGAGGCGCCCCCGGCCAGCGGCACGAAGCGCGCTTCGGGCAAATGCCGGCGCAATGCCTCGCCCAGCGCTTCGGCGCGTTGCGAATAGGCATGCGCGAGCCGGCGCAGCAACGCATCGTGATGCCCCAGCGAGAGAAACAGCGCGAACGAGCGCTGAATGAAGGCCGACGGGTGGCGCACCATCAGACGGCGCAGCGCGCGCAATTCGCTGACCAGTTCGGCGGGCGCGACGATATAGCCCAGGCGCAGGCCCGGCGCGAACGATTTCGACAGGCTGCCGACGTAGATCACGCGATTGTTGCGGTCGAGACTCTTGAGCGCGGGGTTGGGCGTGCCGGAAAAATTGTTCTCGCTCTCGTAGTCATCCTCGATGAGCACGAAGTCCTTGGCCTCGGCCAGCGCCAGCAGGGCCTCGCGCCGCTCCAGCGGCATCGTGGTGGTGGTGGGGCACTGGTGGCTGGGCGTGATGTAGACATAGTCGCACTCGCCCAGCGTGGCGCTCACCGGCAAGCCGCCCTGGTCCACCGGAAAGCCGACCAGGCGCGGCGTGCGCATGCTGAAGATATTGCGTGCGTCGGGATAGCCGGGGTCTTCCATGCCCACCGTGGTGCGCGGCGACATCAATAGATCGGCCACCAAATAAAGCGCCTGCTGCGCGCCGTTGGTCAGGACGATTCCATCGGCGTTGGCCCAGACACCGCGGCGCGGCAGCACGCGCGTGCGCACTTGCTGGATCAGCGATTCATCGTCGCGTGCGATCATGTCGGGCGCCCAATCGCGGATCTCCATGACCGAGAGCGCCTTCATGCAGCACTCGCGCCAGTCGGCGGTCGGAAACAGGGCAG
>JAGXBI010000195.1 GCA_018971155.1 Burkholderiales bacterium | reverse complement strand
TCACCGGCATCTTCCTGGTGATGAACTACAAGCCCGACGCGAAACTCGCATTCTTCTCCGTCGAGTACATCATGCGCGACGTGCCGTGGGGCTGGCTGATTCGCTACATGCACTCGACCGGCGCCTCGATGTTCTTCGTGGTGGTCTACCTGCACATGTTCCGCGGCCTGCTATACGGTTCTTACCGCAAGCCGCGCGAACTCGTATGGATCTTCGGATGCCTGATTTTCCTGTGCCTGATGGCCGAGGCCTTCTTCGGTTATTTGTTGCCGTGGGGACAAATGTCCTACTGGGGCGCGCAGGTGATCGTCAACCTGTTCTCCGCGATTCCGTTCATCGGCAAGGATCTCTCGCTGTGGATCCGGGGCGACTACGTCATCAGCGACGCCACGCTCAACCGCTTCTTCGCGTTTCACGTGATCGCCATCCCGCTGGTGCTGATCGGCCTGGTGGTCGCGCACATCATCGCGCTGCATGAGGTCGGGTCGAATAACCCCGACGGCATCGAAATCAAGGAAAAGAAAGACGAAAAAGGCGTGCCTCTCGACGGCGTGCCGTTCCACCCTTATTACACGGTGCACGACATCATGGGGGTCGGGGTCTTCCTGATGGTGTTCAGCTTCATCGTCTTTTTCGCCCCGACCATGGGTGGTTACTTCCTCGAAGCCAACAACTTCATTCCGGCCAATCCGCTGCAGACGCCGCCGCACATCGCGCCAGTGTGGTACTTCACGCCGTTCTACTCGATGCTGCGCGCCACCACCGATGACTTCAAGCACATCCTGATGGGCATCGCCGCGATCCTCACCCTGCTTTGGCTGGTGCGGGGCAAGGCGGGTCTCAGGTGCAAGGGCATCGGCACGGTGCTGGTGGTGCTGCTGCTGCTCGCGATGTACTTCACCGAGGCCAAGTTCTGGGGCGTGGTCGTCATGGGCGGTGCGGTGCTGACACTGTTCTTCCTCCCATGGCTCGACAAGAGCCCGGTCAAATCGATTCGTTACCGCCCGGGATTTCACAAGGTCCTGCTCGGCATCCTGGTGATCGTTTTCTTCATCCTCGGCTACCTCGGCACGCAAGAGCCGACCCCGCTCAAGACCGCGCTGTCGCAAGTTTTCGCGCTGTACTATTTCGCGTTCTTCTGGGGCATGCCGTTCTGGACGCGCGCCGGCGCTTTCAAGCCGGTACCGGAGCGCGTCACCTACGCGGCCCACTGAGCGAAACCAAACGACACGGGATACCAAGATGAAGAAACTGTTCGCAATTCTCGCGCTCATCGGTTTGTTCGCCACGCCGGTGCTCGCCCAGGAGGCGCCTGTACCGCTCGACCCGGCCCCCAATCGCATCGACGACCTGGCGGCGTTGCAGCACGGCGCGAAAATTTTCGTCAATTACTGCCTGAGCTGCCACAGCGCCGCGGCCATGCGCTACTCGCGCCTGACCGATCTCGGGCTCACCGACAAGGAAATCAAGGATAATCTGCTCTTCGCCACCGACAAGATCGGCGACACCATGAAGGTGGCGATGCGTCCCGAAGACGCCAAGAAATGGTTCGGCGCGGCGCCTCCCGACCTGTCGGTCGAAGCCCGCGCGCGCGGCACCGACTGGCTCTATACCTACCTGCGCGGGTTCTATCGCGACGATTCGCGCCCGACCGGCTGGAACAACATCGTGTTCCCCAATGTCGGCATGCCCAATGTGCTGTGGCAGCTGCAGGGCGAGCGGGTGTTGAAGCAAGCCGCCAATACTGGCGCGGGGGGGGAAGAAGGGCATGCGCCGGCGTTTGCGGGCTTTACTCAGGTAACGCCTGGCAAGCTCACGCCGGTGCAATTCGATAGCACGGTGGCCGATCTGGTATCTTATCTGGATTGGATGTCCGAACCGGCCCAGCGTACCCGCCGCCAACTTGGCGTGTGGGTGCTGCTGTTCCTCGGGTTGTTCACCGTGCTGGCCTGGCGCCTGAACGCGGCCTACTGGAAAGACGTCAAGTAATCACAATTTCGTAGTGGGGCTAGGAACGGGGGAAGGGCCTTCCCGCTGCTAGCCCCTTTGGTTTTCAAGGATAACGCTTATGATGGTTCTATATTCGGGCACCACCTGCCCCTTCTCCCAGCGATGCCGGTTGGTGCTGTTCGAAAAAGGCATGGATTTCGAAATCCGCGACGTCGATCTCTTCAACAAGCCCGAAGACATCGCCGTGATGAACCCGTATGGCCAAGTGCCCATCCTGGCCGAGCGCGATCTCATTCTGTATGAGTCCAACATCATCAACGAATACATCGACGAGCGCTTTCCGCACCCGCAACTGATGCCGGCCGATCCGGTGCAGCGGGCACGGGCGCGGCTGTTCCTTTTCAACTTCGAGAAAGAACTGTTCGTGCACGTGAGCACGCTCGAGAACGACAAAGGCCGCGCGGCCGAAAAGGCGCACGAAAAAGCGCGCCTGGCCATTCGCGACCGCCTCTCGCAACTCGCGCCGATCTTCCTCAAGAACAAATACATGCTGGGCGACGAATTCTCGATGCTCGATGTGGCTATCGCGCCGCTGCTGTGGCGCCTCGACCATTACGGCATCGAACTCTCCAAAAACGCCGCCCCGCTGCTCAAATACGCCGAGCGCATCTTCAGCCGGCCCGCCTACATCGAAGCACTGACCCCATCGGAGAAAGTGATGCGCCGCTGATCCGTCAGCGACCCGAGGCGCGCCCGCTGTCGGCGCGCCGGTTTTCACGCCACACCCCATGCCAGAAACCTCAACCAAACCCTACCTGCTGCGCGCGCTCTACGAGTGGTGCACCGACAATGGCTACACCCCCTACATGGCGGTGCACGTCGACGCGGGCACACGCGTGCCGCGCGAATTCGTCAAGGATGGCGAAATCGTCCTGAACATCAGCTTCGACGCCACCAGCGGGTTGCAAATGGGCAATGACTGGATCGAATTCAGCGCGCGCTTTGGCGGCGTTGCGCAGAAAATCGAAATCCCGGTCAACAACGTGCTCGCCATCTACGCCCGCGAAAACGGACAAGGCATGGCTTTCCCGGTCGACAAAACCGCCCCGGCCCTCGCGCCGCTGTCGACGGCCGGCGCCGCCCCGGAGCTCGCCTCCACAGACGCCAGCGACGACGACAACGACGAACCGCCACGCGGCCCCAACGGCAACCGCGGCCATCTCAAGGTCATCAAATAGCGCAACCCGGCGCCCCGCGCCGCATGCGGCTCGATTCGGATGAATGCGGCCAACGGAATCGGGTACAATACGCGTCTTCGCCGGCTTAGCTCATCTGGTAGAGCAGTTGATTTGTAATCATCAGGTGGCGGGTTCGAGTCCTGCAGCCGGCACCAATCAAGTCAAGGGGTTACGTGAATTTCACGTAACCCCTTGTGCTTTCTGGGCGCAGAAAAGTACATTGCGTGATGCCTCGCGCCCTCGGGGAGGCCGGGCGCTGATCGCCCTCGAGGCTCACTATGCCCGCAGCCTCGTGTATCCCCGAGCACGGCGCGGCAGGTCAGAATCCGCAATCCAACCTCAAGGAGCCTTTCATGCAACTGTATGGCAGACGCAGTTCGATCAACGTCCAGAAGGTTATCTGGTGTCTGGCCGAGCTCGGCCTGATGGAGCAGCGCGATTATCAACGCATCGATGCCGGGCTCGACTTCGGGGTCGTGCGCACCCCGGAGTATCTGGCGCTCAATCCGAACGGGTTGGTGCCGACCTGGGTCGAGGGCGATCTGGTGCTGTGGGAATCGAACAGTATCGTGCGCTACCTTGCCGCCACGCGCGGCGACGGCGCGCTGTTGCCCGCCGATCCGGCCAAGCGTGCTGACGTCGAGCGCTGGATGGACTGGCAGCTCGGCACGCTCTGGGCTACGCTGCGTATCGCGTTCCTCGGCTTGACGCGCACCCCCGAACCTGAGCGGGATTACGACGCCATCAAGACGGCGTTTGCCAACGCTTCTCGTCAGTTGGCGATGGCCGATGCCGTGCTGGCCCGGCAGCCGTTCATTACACCGACCGGCTTTGGCGTGGCGGACATTGTGATCGGCTTGGCGGTGCACCGCTGGATCGGATTGCTCGAGCGATTTGCCGACGTGCTGCCCGAACCGGCTCCGCTGCCGTCGCTGCTGATGTGGCATCGTGGGTTGACCGAGCGGCCGGCATTCCTGGAGGCCGTGCGCCCATAGCGGTGCCGCCGGACGCTCTCCTGGGGGAGATGAATGCGCTTTGCCGGGCAAGCGCTGGTCGTGCTCCGGCCGGCGCTCAGCTCACGACGAAGCTGCCGATCATGTTGGTGTGCCCGGCGCCGCAATAGATGTCGCAGAAGAATCCAAACTCTCCGGCTTTTTGCGGCGTGAAACTCAGGTAAGAGACCTTGCCCGGCACGATGTCGCTCCGAATCTTGAAATCGGGGGCGTTGAAACCCATCAGCACATCCAGGGAGCTGAGTTCCAGGCGTACGGGTTGGCCCAGCTTCAGTTCAATCCTGTCGGGTGTGTATTTGAATCGTTGTGCGACGATTTTGATCGTGCGCACGGAGGGCTGGGGCAGGGCGATCATGGGGGCCGCGAGACAGCCCAGTCCAATCATTTTTACGATCAGGCGGCGATTGATATTCGATTCGTCGTGCATTGTCGGGCACTCCATCAAAACCGGCGGGAGCCCACGGAAAGCTCCCGCATGCGTGGCGGGGATTGCTGTGGCCGGGGAGCCGGTTGCTTACCGGTGCGTCACGATATCGCGCTCCATCGGCGCCAATTTCGCGAGCAACTTGTTTTGCGCGCGAAACGGGACGTGATTTTTATCCATTGCAACCTGCAGATCCTCGGCCAGCGCGTTGAAGTCGGCGTCGCGCAGACCCATGCCACGATGCGCCGTTTTCATGTCTTCGCCCGTATATTTGGCGGGGCCGCCGGTGAGTTGCCCGATTTGCAGTTTGAGCATGGCCGCCAGATGCGGCACGTTGGCGTGGTCCAGCGCATGGCTGATGCGGGGATCGGCTTTCCAAACCGCGATGAAATCGTCGATTACTTTGTCCACGCCGGGCTGGCCGCCAAAGGCCTGATAGACGCTATCGTCCTGTGCCATGGCGGCTTGTGGCATCGCCTGCATGCCCTGTGCCATGATCGGTGACGCGATTGCCGCGCCGATGGCGGTGATGGTGAGAAACGCGAGCGAATGAAATTTCATGGTCTTGCCTCTGGATGTCATGGGTGCTTGAGCGATGTGGGTGGCTTCAAACGTCAAAAGCCGGCCTGCAGCGAGAGATAGAAGCCGTTTTGCCGGGCGTTGTTGTGCGTGACCGGCGCGACGATGCTGCCCAGATTGACGTAGGCGGCAGTGATCGAAATATTCTTGGTCGGAAAATAGGCGACGAAGGCGTCGTAGTAATCCTTCTGATTGTCGGCCGAGAGGTTATGCGGGTTAGTGCGATATTCCGCACCGATAGCCCAGTTTTTCGACAGCAGGTACGCCAGCGATCCCTCGAATTCCGGCGAGTAGCTGTTGTGCAAGTCTCCGCCGAAGCCGAGCAGGCCCATTTGATTGGCCTTCGTTTCGCGCAAGGTTACGTTGGCCAGCAAGCTTTGCGAGAGAAACAGCTTGGTCGCGGAAATATAAAAATCGGTGCCGCTATCGCTTTTGGCGCCCAGCGCAGTCACGGGTGCGTTGAGCAGGCCCTTCAGGCCATTGTTGTGTTTGTACTCGGCCCCGATCGAGACTTGCGGCATCCAGTCATCCTGGTCATAAACGAGATTTCCGAACAGGCGCACCTTGACGCCGATGATGTCCTGATTGACCCGCAGGCTATCGAGCGGTCCGCTGCGCGCCCGAAAATTCTGTGTGGCGACGGAAAGCTCGACCCGGTCGAACAGACCGACCGCAACGCCCGCGGTATCGAAACCGAAATCCTGTGTTCGCAAGGTCGAGTAATGGACGTTGGCGCCATAGCTGTCGCGCGTGCCGTAGCCTGCGATCAGCGCCCATGGCGTGATTCCGCCCCCGGCGGGGCCCTCCACCGAACTCACGCCCTGCGTTGCCAGCAGACGCCCCATGTCGGGCCGATAGGGGGAACTCGACGGACCCGCCGTAATGTCCGGCGTGGCACTGGCGGCCGTCTCTTCCGCCTGCGCGCCGGCGGCTTGGAGGAGTCCCAGGAAGATCGCAATCAGCGTGAGTGTCTTGGTTGGTTTCATATGCTTGAGTACCCTGGTCAGTCAACTTTCCGAAGGCAAGCGAGCTTGCCTTGGCTCCCAGTCCGGACCTGCCCGCAGGCGGTGTCGAACATCCACTAATTACGTTGGCCGGGTCGATTTGGATGCGTGTGTGGGCAAAAAATCGTCGCCCATTTGAGAACTCGCCGCTCGCGCTGCACGCCGTCAGTGGCGCATGAAAACGCCGCTTGACCGGGTAGAACGATCGTTCTACCATGTATCAACGCGGCAGCGAAGGCTGACCTGGCGATCGCGCCAATCGACCAAACGCGCCGTGCATCCCGTCCGAACTCTCTATTGCTCCGAGGTGAAATGATGTCGACCGAATCGCGCCCGCCGTTGCCGCCGTTCACGCTTGAAACCGCCACACAGAAGGTGCGGCTTGCCGAAGATGGCTGGAACACGCGCGATCCGCAGCGCGTGTCGCTCGCCTACAGCACCGACAGCCGCTGGCGCAACCGCGCCGAGTTTGCGGTGGGGCGCGCCGAGATCGTCGCTTTTCTCACGCGCAAGTGGGCGCGCGAACTCGACTACCGGCTGATCAAGGAGCTGTGGGCGTTTGGCGGCAATCGGATCGCCGTGCGCTTTGCCTATGAATGGCACGACGACGCACAGAACTGGTTCCGTTCGTACGGCAACGAGAATTGGGAGTTCGACGAACACGGCCTGATGGCGGTACGCCACGCCAGCATCAACGACCGGCCGATTCGCGAGGCCGAGCGGCTCTTTCATTGGCCGCAGGGGCGCCGGCCGGACGATCATCCCGGCCTGAGCGATCTCGGCCTGTAGCGACTCTCCCGTGGCCCATGGCATTTCCCCTGAGCATGCGATGAAACAGACATCCGTCGCCG